>NZ_SSMG01000192.1 GCF_009873615.1 Photobacterium lucens | reverse complement strand
AAAATTAGCGTCAAAAAAGTATCGTCGGTGATTAAAAAATAGGGTTTCTATGAAAGCAGATCTCAAATCTATTTTCTGGATGTTTCATGTTTTGCGTTATTTCGCCAAATAAATAACAAGCGAATGTCATAAATTTGAATCGGGATGATTACCTAAAAAGAGTAATAAAAACGTTCTGTTACATCTCGCAACTTTGGAATTTTATTAGCTCCGTTATGCTTTGCTCATCGAGGGTGAGCTGAGTAAAGCCTGCCTACTTGTGAATGTAATTTAATGAGAGTAATAAAATGAAAAAAACATCTCTATTTGCATTGAGTGCAGTTGCACTGTCTTGCGCAATTAGCTTTACCGCTCACGCTGGCGATGAAATGGTTAACCCAGAAGGTGGCGTTGTTGTAGGTTACTGGCATAACTGGGCTGATGGCCAAGGTTATAAAATGGGTAACGCACCAGCAATGACACTAAAAGACATTAACCCAATGTATAACGTGGTTGATGTGTCTTTCATGAAAGTTTATGACGTTGCTGCAGGGCGTATTCCTACTTTCCATTTAGATCCAGCGACAGGTCTAACAGAGCAACAATTCATCGAGCAAATCAAACAGCTTAACGATCAAGGTCGTGCAGTGCTGCTTGCGCTAGGTGGTGCAGACGCGCACGTTGAAATGAAAAAAGGCGACGAGCAAGCTTTTGCTGATGAAATCATTCGTCTAACGGATCTATACGGTTTCGATGGTCTAGATATCGATCTTGAGCAAGCTGCCATTGATGCGGCTGATAACCAAACCGTTATTCCAGCAGCTCTACGCATGGTTAAAGATCACTACCGTGCTCAAGGTAAAAACTTCTTAATTACCATGGCACCAGAGTTTCCATACCTAACCACATCAGGTAAATACATTCCTTACATCACAGGTCTTGAAGGTTACTACGACTGGATCAACCCACAGTTTTACAACCAAGGCGGTGACGGTGTTTACGTTGAAGGCATTGGCTGGATTGCACAAAGTAAAGATGAGCTAAAAGAAGAGTTCATTTACTACATGTCAGATTCATTGATCAACGGTACTCGTGGTTTCACTAAGATCCCACACGACAAACTCGTATTTGGTATTCCAACTAACATTGATGCTGCAGCAACAGGTTACGTGCAAGATCCACAAGACTTGTTCGATGCATTCAAACGCCTTGAAGCACAATCTCAGCCACTACGTGGTGTGATGACATGGTCTATCAACTGGGATATCGGCACTAACGCTGCTGGTCAAGCGTATAACAGCAGCTTCATTAACACTTACGGCCCGTTCATTCACAGCCAAGTGCCACCTGTTGTTCTACCGGGTAAACCTGTGATCACGGGCTTAACCGATGCGCGTGTTCAACACCGTTCTAACTTTGATCCAATGGCTGGCGTAACCGCAACCGATAAAGAAGACGGCACATTAACATCAGCTATTAACGTATCAGGCTCGGTAGATACACAACGTGTAGGCGAGTACGTACTAACTTACTCTGTAACAGATTCTGACAACAACGAAACCGTATCACCACGTAAAGTCACCGTATTTAGCGCATTACCAACGTTTTCTGGTGTCGCCAATGCAGTCGTGAAAATCGGTGAAAGCTTCGATCCAATGGCTGGCGTATCGGCATCGGATGCAGAAGATGGCGATCTAACTGCAAACATTACGGTATCTGGCACAGTAAACACTGCAGTTGCTGGTCAATATGAGCTTGTTTACTCAATCACAGACAGCGCAAATCAAACAGTAACAGTGAAGCGTACCGTGGTGGTTAACGATGGCTCTATCGTGTGTACTAATCCGTGGAAAGCCGATGCAACTTATGTTGAAGGTGATGTAGTAAGCCATAACGGTAAGAACTGGCAAGCTGGCTGGTGGACACAAGGTGATGAACCAGGCACAACAGGTGAATGGGGCGTGTGGCGTGAAGCGGGCGATAGCGACTGTGGCGGCGTTGTACCACCACAACCAGAAGCGGATTTCACCGCATCGCTAGCTGGCGTAAACAGCACGTATAAGATCACTAACGGTACAGCGACACTGAACCTGAATTACACAGCGAATAAAGCAAGCTCTGTTCAGATTGATGTGATTGACGCTATGGGCTACCCAGTTAATGGTGGTAATTTCAGTGCTGATTTTACAGGTAACAGCGCCATTCAATTAGTGCTAGATAACGTAGTTGAAGGTAAACACTCACTACGCATGATTGCTCAGTCAAAAGGTGAGCAAGTGGAATCTCGTCACCACTTCACACTAGAAGAGCAAGGTACAGTTGAGCCGCCAGTTACCGATGTTCCTGCTTATGAAGCAGGTAAAGCGTACCAAGCAGGCGATCAAGTATTAGGCACAGACGGTAACGTATACCAATGTAAACTATGGCCTTACACAGGCTGGTGTGCAAGTGCTTCTTACGCACCGGGTGCAAGCCAACACTGGGCTGATGCATGGGATAAGCTATAAGCGACCATTAGCTAAATAAACGAAAGCCAGCATGTTAAGTGCTGGCTTTTTTGTTTAATTTTTATGGTTATCTCTTATTAACGGGTGCATCTTCACGGTCAAGAAGATGAATAGCGATAAATAAATATATCGATATCGTTTGAATAATAAAAATCGTAGTTTTATTTCTATTGATACAATATAAATGTGGTTAATTTATTTTTAATCTATCGAAT
>NZ_SSMG01000191.1 GCF_009873615.1 Photobacterium lucens | reverse complement strand
CTTCAAACTAAAGATATTAAATACCTAAGAGCAATAATTTGACCTATTATTGACTTGTATATGACCTAAATAAGACAAAGTTAATACGTTATTTAGATAATATGCTAGAAGCGTATTGAAACAGTATTCATGACAGAGGTGAGTATGAAAAAAACAATTATCGCTATGACTATCGCTGGTTTATTCCTTGTTGGTTGTGATCAAGCAAAACAAGATACAACAGATCCAGCATCGGTTGCGCAGCACTCAACTACTGAAATGAAAGAGCAAGTTGCAGATCAAACCAATACGGCGGTTGATGCAACCAAAGATACAGTGGCTAACGCAGCAGACGTTGTAAAAGAGCAAACCAATAAAATGGTTGATAAGGCCGCTGATATGAGTGATTCAGCAGTGCAAAAAGCCTCTGAGATGACAGATACAGTGAAATCAAAAGCGGCAGATGCGATGGATGCATCAAAACAAGCCGTGACTGACTCTGTCGATGCAGTGAAAGATAAAGCGAATGAGTTAAAAACATCGCTAACAGAATCGTCAGTAGCTGATGAAACATCAGCTGCGGTGGATAAGATGAAACAATCTGCGTCTGATGCGAAAGATGTGGTGACTGATGAATCAAAAGCAGTAATGGATTCGGCAAAAACAAAAGCTGCAGAAGCCTCTGATGTTGTCAGCGATGCGGCAGATAGTGCAGCAAAGTCGATGAATGATTCGATGGATGAAATGAAGCATTCAGCAACAGAAATGAAAGATGCTGCTGCGGAAAAAACATCAAACGTTATTGAGTCTGTAGATAATAAAGCAGCGGCTGCTGAAGACAGTATGAAGAGTTCAGCTAATGATGCTGCAAAATCAGTTAACGATTCCGTTGATAGCATGAAAAATGCAGCAAGTGACACAATGAAGTCAGTTGATGATTCAGCAAATGCGGCAGCAGATAAAGCGGCTGATATGACAGATTCTGCAGTTGATAAGACCAAGAATGCAGCGGATGACTTAGAGAAAAAAGCATCGGATTTATTTAACTAATACTTACATTGTAAGAATTTTATAGCGAGATACCGTGATACTTAATTTATAAGAGTATCAGGGTATCTTGTTTTCGCTAAAAGGAGATATAAGATGAAAAAAACACTATTTGCAACAGCAGTACTAGGATTGGTTCTTGTAGGTTGTGATCAAGGTGCTGACAAAGCAGCGACTGATGCACCAAAAGCTGATGCACCTGCCACTGTCGTTGTTGTTGATGCATCTAAAGTAACAAATGAGGCAACACAAGCTGCGGCAGATGCGACTAAACAAGTTGCTGATGATGCGGCAAAAGCGGCTAATGATGTTGCAGATAAAACAGTTGAAACCAGCAAAGAGATAGCTGATGATGCTAATAAAGCTGCGGATGATGTAAAAGACGCAGTCAAGGATGCAACAGCAGAATCAAAATAAGTAATACAGCTAAATAGGGCTGAAAGAATGTAGAAAGCCCATATTTTTCTGTGTTATGTAAGGAGTTACAAATGAAAAAAACGCTTTTAGCTACAGCTCTTCTTGGTTTAGTACTTGTCGGTTGTGATCAAACTGCTGATAAAACATCATCGACGACAACTGCTGAAAATGGACAGCCAACCGAGATTGCTCAAGTTCATGATAATGCGAAAAACTCGCTAGATTGGATGGGTGAGTACACAGGCATTGAGCCGTGTGCTGATTGTTCTGGTATTGAAACAAGCCTGACGCTAAAAGACGACGGAACTTTCATTTTGGATCAGACTTACCAAGGTAAAGAAGCTAAACCGTTAACAACGGAAGGTAAGTTTAATTGGAATGATAAAGGCGATACGATCACGCTGAATCTTGGTGGCGGTCAAACTGCACAGTATTTTGTGGGTGAACAACGCGTCTTCCATCTCGATAAAGATGGCCAACGTATTCAAGGTGATTTAGCAGATGCTTACACTTTGAAGAAGCAAGAGCATAAATAATCTTTTGTTATTAATGACAATCAGTTTTATGCGAGAAGCCCTGTTAATTCAGGGCTTTTTATTATCTGAATAAAGCAATTATTGTCACTTGTTATGATTTATTGTGAACGTTGGATCTCTTCATCTACCCAACGTAATAGCTGTTTAATTGCCCGCGATAGCACTTGGTTTTGGCGCACAATGTAACCCAAACTGGTGGTTGGGAAATCAGGTAGCGGGGTGATTTGGGTTTTTAAGTGCGGTTTAGAATGTAAAGAAAAACTCGGTACAATCGCAACCCCAAAGCCAGCTTCTGCCCAATCAATTTGCGCATCCACACTGCCTACTTCCATGACATGAAACTTGTTCAATTTCAGTAACGGTAACGCCATATCAATCAGCTCACGAGTACGGGTATCGTGGCCTAACAAAATCAGAGTCGGTTCTTCAGCCGCCAATGGCTCTGTGGGTAATGTCAGTGAAGGATCGGCAGATAATGCCTGCCAACGGGAAAGCCCATTGCCTAGTGCACACCATTTTACTTGGCGTAATTCTGTAAAGTGTAATGGCTGGCTTTCTTTCTGGGCGATGACAAAACCTAAATCTGCTTTAGCACTTTTTACCAACTCGGTAGCTTGTGATGAGGTGGTATTAAACAGTGATAAATCAATGCCCGGATATTCTTTCTTAAACGATTGAAAAGGGCTGATTAACAATAGGCGCGAAATAATATCACTGGCAGCAATGGTTAATGTGCCACGGTTGAGTTCATTGATCGCATTGAGATCTGCTTGGCAGATCTGGAGTTCCATTAAGGTATTTTCGGCACTTTGTAATAAACGTTTGCCTGCTTGAGTTAAGCGAAAAGGATTACGCTCAATGAGTTTTACCCGTGTCGTTTGTTCTAATTGTTTAAGGTGAAGACTCACATTTGGCTGGGTCATATGCAGTGCTGCTGCCGTTTTGCCGAAGTGTTGGTATTTAGCCAAGGCGACAAACGTATTGAGCCAGTGGATATCAATCATAGCAACCGTGATTACCTTAGTTGTTGATGAGGCTATTCATCATACATAACATATTGAGTGGGGAAGATTAACCATACTCCAGATATGATATTCTTATCAAGATAATAACGATTATTAATTATTCTTATTGCATTGATGGGCATAGGATAGATCGCATTGCTTTTGAGGAGATCTAAATTATGTCGTCTATTGTTGTTGTTGGTGCTAACTGGGGTGATGAAGGTAAAGGCCGTATTGTTGATTATTTAGCAGGTCAAGCTTCAGCAAGCATTCGTTTCCAAGGTGGTAACAATGCGGGTCACACCGTAGTAAACGAGTTTGGTACATTCAAACTTCACCAATTACCAAGCGGCGTATTCAACCCAGATTGTATCGCAGTATTAGGCCCTGGCATGGTGATCAGCCCTGAGAAACTGTCGTTAGAAATCGAAGAAGTAGCAACATCTGGCGTTGAAGTAAAACTTTGCATCTCAGATCGCGCAACACTATGTCTACCTCTTCACGCACTTGAAGACACACTAGAAGAACAACGTCTAGGTGACGGTGCATACGGTTCAACTCGCCAAGGTATTGCGCCTGCATACGGTGACCGTGTAATGAAGAAAGGTATTCTTGTGGGTTGGTTAAAACAACCTGAAGTGTTACGTGAGCGTATCCAATTCATGATGGATTGGAAACTACCTCAAATGAAAGCGCTATACCCATCATTTGAGTTCACTCAAACAGCAGAAGAAATGACTGAGTGGTTACTAGAAGTATCTGCACCTTGGCGTGACAGCATTACTAACGTCACTGAGCCACTAAAAGCGCTACAAAAAGAAGACAAAACACTATTGTTTGAAGCACAACTTGGTGCTGGTCGTGACCTAGTATACGGCGAATACCCTTGGACAACGTCTTCAAACGTAACAGCAGCTTACGCAGGTATTGGTAGTGGTTTACCAGCCCTTCACCCTGAGCGTGTTATTGCTGTCGCTAAATCTTTCAGCTCATCTGTAGGTACAGGTACACTGATCACTGCAATGGAAGATCAAGACCAGTTCCGTGAAGATGCTAAAGAGTTCGGTGCAACAACAGGTCGTCCACGTGATATGGGTTACTTTGATGCAGTAGCAACACGTAACGGCGTTGAGTTACAAGCGGCAACTGAAATTGCCCTAACTAAGATTGACTGTCTAACAGGCATGAAAGATCTTAAGATCTGTGTTGCTTACAATGGTGATCACACTGAAAACCCAATCTGGCCTCAAACAGCAGCATTAACGCCTGTTTACGAGCAAATGAAAGGTTGGGAAGAAGACATCACTGGTTGCCGTGAATTTGACGAGCTACCAGAAGGTGCACAAGAATACATCCTTCGCATTGAAGAGCTGATGGGCGTGCCAGTGAAAATGGTCTCTGTAGGTCCTGAGCGTGATCAAATGATCCTACGCTAATTGCGAAAGTATCATTAGCATCAAAAGCGATAAATAATGAAACGGGCGTGTTGATTAACATGCCCGTTTTTTGTTGTTGATTGGCTTAACTAAATAGGGGGAAATAAGCCGAAGAGTTGAAATTATTTAGCCAGTAGCGCTTGTTCTAGCGTATGTAAGCGTCGGTTTTGCTCAATCATACGGCGGATCAATTCACGTTCAGATAATGTTGTCATCAAGTGATCTTGGGCATGGACCATGATCATGCTAACCGTAAATTTATCGCCACCTAATTCACGACGGATCATTTCCGTTTGCACTTCATGAGCCTTTAACACGCTTTGATTACATTTATCCATCATACCGTGCGCACCATCAAAATCGCCATCTTCCGATAAGCGTAGCGCTTCGTACGCATAACCTTTCGCTTCACCAGAATAGCTCACAATAGAGAACACAATACGTTCTAGATCTTCGCTGATATCTACTGTTTCTGTTGTCATTGGATGTCCTTAAATCGTTGTTATTATTTTTGATGGGCCCAGACTACCACAGCGAAAAAAAACAGCTATGAAACTTCATTTCACTTTATTTGTGAAATGAAGTTTCATTGACGGAAAAAGATAATCGCTTATTAATATTCCTGTTTAATAAATTTAAAAATAAAGGAAAGTGTGATGAATATCTTATTAGTGTGTGCTGGTGGCTTCTCTACAACCATGATGATGGAAGAGATGAAAAAAACGATCAATAACAGCGCAAAGTTAAATATTGAAGATTTTTCAATGGAAGCTATTCCTGTTGATCGTTTAAAAGAAAAAGTTGATCACTATGATGTTATTTTAGTTGGTCCACAACTTGGTCACAAATATACTCAAATCCAAGCTGTATCAGAAGAACATAATAAACCGTCAGTATTACTCACCGCTGAAATTTACGGTGCAATGGATGGTGCAACCGTATTAAAGCAAGCGTTATTGGCACATAAAAAACATCAAACCGCCATGGCTTAACGCTATTTATCTTCTTTTCCCTACACAGAAAAAATATGAGTGAGCTGTTAATGAGCACAGTTCACTCCCTCACTATTTGTAGTAAATATAAAGGTCTTTGCTATGAGTGTATTTGCGAAATTTGAAAACCTCATTGGGCGCATTCTCGTACCCATTGCTGAAAAAATAGATAAACAACCCCATTTAAGTGCGGTAAAAAAAGGCATGGTGGTACTAACACCAATCCTATTATTGGGCTCCATGGCTTACCCATTAAAAGCGCTAAAAAACGTATTTTCAGATTCTGTTGCTGTTCAAGAATGGTTTGCAAATAACGTTTATCTTATTGATTTACTAATTAAATTCTCCCTTGGTTTTATTGCAATATACACTGTTATCGCGATTGCGTATTTCCTCAGTGAAGGTTATAAAATCTACACGGTTGGTGCGATAGCCTTGTCACTGTTTGCCTTCTTAATCATGACAACCTCGGTGAATACTGATGGTTCATTAGATGTGAAGTTCTTTGACTCAAAAGGTTTATTTACTGCCATCTTTATTTCTATTGCCTGTGTGGAAATATATCGCTTCTTTACCAAACATAAGCTAGTAATAAGAATGCCAGAAGGTGTGCCTGATTTTGTTTCAAGCTCTTTTGAACTCATTACACCTACTGCCTTTATTGCAATTCTATTCTTAACATTACGTTATTTTATAGCTGATGTAACCGGTGGTTTATTATTACCTGAAATAGTGATGGATGTATTAGCCCCTGTTGTGGGTAGTTTAGATAATCTATTTGTAGTGTGGTTTGTGATCATGCTGCGACTATTATTCTGGTTCTTTGGTATTCACTCTGCGGTATTAAGTCCGATCCTTTCGCCTATTTTTGTTCAATATTTATCAGAAAACATTGCAGCGAAACAAATAGCTGCTGAGCTTCCTCACTTTGTGACAGGTGGTACATTCTCAGCGTTTGTAAACTTTACTGGTTCTGGTGTGACGCTAGGTTTAGTTATTGCGATGATGATCGCAAAAACACAACGTTATCGAAAAGTCGGTCAAGTCTCATTAGTGCCTAGTTTATTCGGTATTAATGAACCTGTGTTATTTGGCGCACCAATTATCTTAAACCCAATCTTATTTATTCCGTTTGTACTGGGTGGCTCATTAATTGGTTTATTCCCATTAGCATTAATGAAATATGGCTTCTTAGCAAAACCGTTCTTTGATCCACCGTATCTGCCTTTGTTCTTTGAAGGGTACTTAACAGGTTTTGACTGGAAGACGCCGTTCGTACAAATGATCCAGATTGTTGCTTCGTTCTGTGTTTACTACCCATTCTTTAGGATCATGGATAAACAAGAAATGGCACGTGAAGCACAACTAAAAGCAGAAAAAGAGAAGAAATCTGTCTTTAGCAAGAAAGATGAAGAACTGTTGGATGAACTGGGATTAGATTTCTAATCCTCAACGAGAGTGGCGCTGATGAAGACGTTTGATTTAACCCCATTTTCTGAACAATGTGATGCCTTATTAGTGAGTGATTGTCACAATAAGCGTTACCTAACTGACTTCGCTGGTAGTGGTGGACATGTGTTGATCACGGCAAATACCAAAGAGTTGTTGGTACCAGGAAAATACGTTGAGCAACTGAAGCATCAGTGCCATGACTATGCTGTGATTAATAGTGATGAATTAGGCTTTCTGGCTTGTTTAGAGCAACGTTTAGCATTTCACCAAATTCAATACTTGGGTATTGAGGCAAATAGCCTGAGTTACAGTGACTTTTGTAATTGGGAGCCTGCTTTAACCGCATGTTTAGTCCCCCTCCAACACAGTGTTGAGCTATTAAGACAGACCAAAACAGCGGCAGAAATTCAACGAATTGAATACGCTTGTGCCATTACAGAAAAAGCCATGGAGCAGGGGCTTGAAGCGTTTTATCAAGGTATAACTGAAACGGATCTAGCACTACATATTGAATGGGCTGCACGACGTTTAGGTGCAGATAGCATTGATTTTCTTATTGTGGTCTCTGGTGAACGTGGGGCATTTCCTCATGGACGACCAAGTGCTAAAACCATCGAATATGGTGAGCTGGTTACTATTGATTTTGGCATTGTTTACAAAGGGTATCACTCTGATGTGACTCGTACATTTTGTGTGGGTGAAATATCAGAAAAACAGCAAAAAATCTTTGATATTGTGTATAAAGCGCAGCAAATTGGCGTGAACATGTTAGCGAGTGGTGTTTCAACTCGTGCTATAGACTCTGCAGTTCGTGAGTATATTTCACACTGTGGTTATGGTGATTATTTTAGTCATGGTTTAGGGCATGGCGTGGGATTACAAGGCCACGAATTTCCATTACTAAATCAGCAACATGACGCAATTTTACAGCCCGGTATGGTCGTTACCATAGAGCCGGGTATTTATATTCCTCAATTTGGTGGTGTGCGTATTGAAGACACCTTAGTTATCACCGCCAACGGTGCAAAAAGTTTAACTCATCTACCTCGCCAACTCCGTGATATTTCACGTAACTTTACATCGCCTTTACTTAAGGAAATTGTCAATGAATACAGCATTAATGACAGCGCTCACTAACGCTCATGGTCCTTCTGGGCGTGAAGATGAAGTACGCAGTGTGATTTACCATGAACTAAAAAATTATGTTGATGATATTCAATTTGATGGGTTAGGTAGCGTGATCGCAAGGTTAAATAACCAAGCGACGGGGCCGAAAGTCGCGGTGATCGCACACATGGATGAGGTGGGTTTTTTGATCCAACATATTACCAGTGATGGTTACTTAAAATTGTTCAAACTTGGCGGCATTGATCCATATATTGCGTTAAATAGCACGATTGAGATCAAAACCCGTTCGGGCAATAAGTATCAGGGCATCATCTTTACTGATAAACCATTAACGAATTTAAGTATGGATGATCTATTTGTCGATATTGGCGCTGTTAACCTGCAAGATGTATTGGCAATGGGGATTGAAATTGGTGATAGCGCAGTCTTTGCTACTCGCAGCCATGAACTAAATAATAGCGGTAATTTTGTCTCTAAATCGTTTGATGATCGTATCGGTTGCTTACTTGGGATGGAATTATTACAAAACCTTGCTCAGCAGCCATTAGATTGTGATTTGTATTTTATCGGCAGCGCACAAGAAGAAGTAGGGACTAAAGGCGGTAAAACCGCAACAGATAAACTACGTCCTGATGTTGTTATTGTGTTAGATGTCGCTTCTACCAAACATACGCCTAGTTCGCAGTCAGGACGAAGAGTGTACGGTAAAGGTCCTTGTTTAGTTGTCGCTGATAAATGTGCTTTGGCTCATTATCCATTATTCAATTATGTTAGTGATGTGGCTCGTGAGAATGATATTGATGTGCAGCGTGATTTCTTAGCTGGCGGTGGTACTGATAATGGCTCGGCAACTTTGGTGGGAGAAGGTATTGCGGGTATGGCAATTATCTTACCGGTGAAGAACTGTCACAGTCCTTATACTTTAGTGAATAAAGCAGATTATGAAGCCTGTTTATCATTGTTAGAAAGCGCGGTAAAAGGTTTAAATGCTGAGAGATTAGCGAGTTTTTATCTTTATCTGTGACATGAAATAATAAGTAATGGCTAGTACGGATAACTAGCCATTATTTTTACCTTGTTAAAAGGTCACACCCGCTTTAATCACAATCCCTACCATCATGGCAAAATAGGCTAAGAAGCCTAAAAAGTTACCTACCCAAATAGTTGGGTTCTTATGGTAGAGCCCATAGATAAACCACAATAGTGAAATCAGTGCATACATCGACCAAGTCGTTAACGATAACCCATGAGCATGATTGGGATGGGAGATAAAAAGCTTATACAGCTGAGGTAGAGTAGCTATTGGGCTGACTAATCCCATAAACAGCATGATAGGCTCTAGTCTCTTCCCTAAACTATCCAACAGCGACATATTACTTTACCTCTTTCACAAATTTTAATGCTAAGACATTGATGGTTAATGTAATTCAAGCTTAGTTTGGTTATTGAAGAAATGCTAAAAAATATCTTTTGGTATGTGATTAAATCGCTTGGCTATAGTGGTCTTTATGCGCTTTTCGGCTCACCATTTTGCAGTATCGCAATAAGCGCATTGCTATTGGAAATTAAATGATCAGGGTGGTGGGTTATTAATGCGGGCTCTGCGTTATACCCCCAAGTTACCGCAATACTGCTGATTTTCGCTTTTTTTGCGGCTTTGATATCTCGGATCTCATCACCGATATAGAACACGTCTTTATTTTGCCAACCGTTGTCTTTGATAAGTTTGCGAATAGCTTTAACTTTACCAAAGACGCCAACATCCGAGACAATTTCACTGAAATAGGCTAATTCATGCTGGTTTAAAAACGTTTGGATATTCTGATTTGAATTTGAACTCAGAACAGCCAGTTCGAAGTCAGGTGCGAGAGCTTGGAGTGTTTCTTGCCAATCAGATGCTAATGGTAAGGTTTTGATCTTTTTTGACATATAACTGCGAATAAACTGTGTTACTGCAGGCACTCGATACAGTGGCAAGCCAAGAAACTTAAGAATTTGTAAGGCACTGTAGTGGCGGAAGGGTTCAATTTCATCATCTTCAACGTTACGAAAACCGTATTTAGTATGAGCAGCACGCATAGCTTCGATAAAAAGATCAAAACTTGCTGCTAAAGTTCCATCGAAATCTATGATGACTTTCTTGTTATTGTTCATTGCGAGCTTCTATTTATTATTGTTTTAAAGTAAATAGTACCATGAACCATAGGGTTATCCGTCATGCTAAGTGCTTTTGGATCGCTTCGATTACGGTCTTAACTCGATTAGGCACAAATTTGTTGGCGTATGTGCCAAGGTAGATTTTCTCACTGACTTGATGAGTTAGTGAGAAGGTCTTGATTGCCTCTTGTTGATGAAAAGCCTCGACCGCATAACGAGGTAATACCGTAAAGCCCAATCCCAGTTTTACTGGCTCGATAATCAGATTAATTTGGTTGGAAAAACCTGATTGTTTGAATTGCTCAATATGTTGAAATTCAGGGAAATTTACGCTGAGTAGCTGGCTGGCATGATAGATCCCATCTGGGTGATTAATAAAGCCAAGTTTGAGTAAGTTTTCCCAACTGGCGGTTGTGATATGAGCAGGCGTCACCAGTAGTAAATCTTCACTGCCAATGTGATTGAGCTTTACTTCCCCTTTGCCAGCAAGGCTTGTCATTAGACCAACATCAATCCGTTGTTCAGCGATCATTTTTTCTATTTCATGGTTAGGAGCAAAGCGATAATCAATGATCAGATCAGGATGTCGTTGCTGAAAAGCCAGTAGTTGAGGGTATAGCTTTAATCCCACGCTACCCGGAGAGGCTATTCTCACTACGCCTTCATAGCTAGGATCTTCACTAATTCGTTTATCTAAATCCGTCAGCGATTGCACAATAGTATTGGCTTCACTGTATAAGCGTTCACCTGCATTCGTGAGGGTGAATTTTTTACCATGGCGCGTAATAAGAGGCTGATCTAAATACTGCTCTAATTTACGAATATGCTGGCTGACACCAGACTGAGTCATAAAGAGTTTCTCTGCGGTATGGGTGAAATGCCCTGTTTCAACCAAAGTACAAAAGCTACGTAACCAAACAGGATTTATCATTACAAAACGTACTCATAATTATGATATATGATAATTTTACATAATAACGTTCGGTTTGTAACCTCGCAGTCATCAACAACGAGCAATAAGAAGAGATCAACGATGACGACACAAACTTACCCACGTAGCTTTTCTCATATTGGTATTTCAGTGCCAGATTTAGAAGCGGCAGTAAAATTTTATACTGAAGTATTAGGTTGGTATTTGATCATGGAGCCCACTGAGATCGTGGAAGATGATTCAGCGATTGGTGAGATGTGTACCGATGTGTTCGGTAGTGGTTGGGAGCGTTTTCGTATCGCTCACTTATCGACAGGTGATCGTATTGGCGTTGAGCTGTTTGAATTTAAAAACCAAACTAACCCTGAAGATAATTTTGAGTACTGGAAAACAGGTATTTTCCACTTCTGTATTCAAGATCCAAATGTGGAAGAATTAGCGGAAAAGATTGTGGCTGCAGGTGGTAAGAAACGCATGAAAGCGCCACGTTTTTACTATCCAGGTGAAAAGCCATATCGCATGATCTATATGGAAGACCCATTTGGTAATATTTTAGAAATTTACTCTCACAGTTATGAGCTCCATTACAGTGCTGGTGCTTACAAATAAAATTAGTAAGCAGAATATACGCAATAAAAAAGCACTGATGATCTCAGTGCTTTTTGCGTTGAGGAGAGTTAAAGCGTTAAGGCTGTTTTTTTGCTTTCGGATAAAGAACGATCAGGCTCATTATACCGATGAGTACAGCCGCAAATACTGAGCTAAAACGGACTAAATCATCCGCTAAGGCACTAATACTGGTTGAAGTAAGGCCATAAAATACCAGTACGACGTAACTGGTATACAACAGTTGAATTGAGTTTAAACTGGCTTTTTTCTCAACCGCATGGATCCCCATAAATAATGCGCTGACTAATGCTGCTCCTAATGTACCGATGATATTGACTTGTAATAGGCTCATTACCAAAGGTGGCACAGCATAAAGCACGCTGGCATATGTTGTGAGCAGCCGTCTTAGACCGTAATCTCTACCTATGCTTGGATCAGGATCTTTGATGATGAGAGCCACAATCACAGTAATGATAGTGCTTTGTTCCAGATTTAATTGGATAGCGCATACCAATACAAACATGATGATCAGGCTTTTGATCATGGTTTGCCAATCAAACAGGTATTTTATGTCTGAAGAGGGACCTTCCACTGTTTCTGCCAACGGTTCTCCTTTAGGAAAGAGAAAATAGGCTAAGTAGGCGGTAAATCCCGCAATAAAAATGTTTTTAAGCAGTGCCATTGGGATCTGCTCAACACTGATCCCTTTTTGTTGTGTAAACACTGCGATCATTGCCGTTGAAACAATCAACAAAATGGCAAAAACATCTTGTGCGTTGTTTTTTGTTCTCTCCATGCACCAATAAAAGACACCAAATAAGAATAGGTAATAGACTTGTGGATAGTCGATTAATAACCCACTCATTACAGCTTGGAGCCAAGCCGTGACAAACAGTATGCCTCCCATCAACAGCACCATGATAAAGGGTGGTGGCTCATGGGTTGTGGTTAAGAATACAGCACACATTGCAGGTGCTAGTAAGGGTAAATCTGTTCCGAATACATACTGCCAAAACAGCAATAGTATAGGAAACAATGCCACCCTTATTAATGGATTAGCGGCACTATGATACATAGCTAATGTAACTCCATGCCCACATCCATAGATCTAATAGCTTTTCACCAATGTAGCTTTCATGCGGGTAAAAGCCCACCACCGCACGACCGCTGTATCGTAGTTGTACATCATCTGGTAGTTTTTCAAATTCAATATTCACAGGGAAGCGTTGTGCTTTTGGATTACTGGTTGGTGAGACTAATAAACCACTGCTTTGGTTATCTTCAAGGCTACCATTGCCGCTACTGCCCCAACCAATGGATGAGATCTTACCTTTAAACACTTCGCCAGGATAAGCATCAAATACAATTTTAACTGGGTTACCTGATTTTAGATGAGCGAGTGAGTTTTCACGTACCATCGCAGTTAGCCATAAATTGTGGTTATTGATAAAGGTCAGTAAAGGTTGACCCGTGCTGGCATAGTCGCCAATAGCGATGTGCATATTGGTGATCACGCCATCAGCAGGAGCAACAACTTTGGTGTGGTTAAGATTAAGCTGTGCTTGCTCTAGTTTATTGAGTACGGCTTGGATTTCAGGGTTATTTTCATCGCGAGGGCCAAATTCTTCTTGGGCCTTTTTAAGGGCAGAAGTTGCTTGAGCGAGATTTGCTTCTGCAATTTGTAAGTCGGCAACCACATTATCCATGCTCGCTTGGCTAATGGTGCCACGCGCTAACAAGATTCGATTACGATCGAGATTTTTTTTCGCATTGCTGACTTTAACTCGAGCAGCAACTTCATTGGCTTTTGCAACATTTATTGCGGCAGAATCAGCCCCATAAGATTGCGCAGCTTGTTGTAAATCGAATTTTGCGGCATTGACTGCTAGTTGGAAAGGGCGAGGATCTATAGTAATCAGTGGCTCGCCAACTTTCACTTCACTGTTATTAATGACGCTAACATTTGAAATGGTTCCTGAAACTTCAGGGCTAATACGGATGGTTTGCCCATTAATACGGGCTTGATCTGTCATTGGGGTCATGCGATCAGCCCACAGAGTATAAAGCCATACTGCTAAAACAAGTGCAAAGATCCAGTAAGTAAAAGAACGTGCTTTGTTGATCTTGTTGCTATGGTTTTCTGAGGGGGTGTTATTGTCCTGCATTGTCGTTCCTTTCATTTATGCTGTCGCAATCTTAATAGATGCGACTATCTGCTAAAGCAAGTACTCGTTCTTAGTGATGACTTGTATGGCGTTTGCGCTGTGTTAAAACATATTCGACAGATGTAAACTCAATAGAAAGATATTTAAGCCGATTAACTCTACGTGGTTGGAAAAAATTCATACAATCAACGTCTAACGATTCCTATTATGGTTCATATAATGATAAAAAACATTAATTCGCATCGACATATCAGTGAAAAGAATAATTTTATTTATTTGACTTTAGCTTTGGTGGTATTGCTGTTAAGTACTTCGCTGGTGCAAGTGTTGAAAGAAAGCTTAATGGAATATGTGCTGCAAGGGATCATTATTACTACCTTTATGGTGTGTTTTGTTAGCTTGCATTTTGATCAGCATTGGTCTCGTTTTTTAAAAGCCTTGGCGGTCATTTGGATTGCAGCGATAGCTGTTAAATATCTTTTCCACATAAATGAAATGAGTGTGGTGATGTTAGGGCTGACGTTTGTGTTTTTCTTTGGCACCTTTAAATCACTGGTGAAACGTATTTTGTTTTCAGGTGAAATTGATACCAACAAGGTCGTTGGCTCGATTGCATTATTTTTACTGCTGGGGTTGATGTGGGCGATAGCCTATTTAATTTTGCTCGAATTTGATCCGCATTCGTTTAAAGGAATACAAGCCATCGCATGGGAAGAGAATTTCTCTAATACCGCTTATTTTAGCTTTGTGACATTAACTACGTTAGGTTATGGCGATATTAGCCCTGTGACACCGATTGCGAAGGCGCTGGTATATCTCGAAGCGATAGTGGGAGTGTTTTATATGGCAGTCGTGGTATCAAGCCTTGTGAGTTCGAGCATTGATCATAAGAAAACACTGAAACATCAAGCTGACAATTTCTACGATCAGCAAGGTTGATTTACTTTATCTTGTTATTATCCCATCAATGAAAGAGTTAGCATGATAGCTAACTCTTTTCTTTATTACGGTTAGATAAGAGTTTTAACTGGCTGTTTTCTCATTATTTGTTATTTCGTTCTGAATGATGACATGTCTTAATATTGTGACGTTAAAGACTAAACCGTGAAGGTTTGCATTATTGAGATGTCAACTATACTCACAATAAGTTGCATATTCGGTGATGGTTCATGGAAGAGATCCAAAATAAGAACTGGCATCCTGTATTAATCACTCTTCATTGGTTAGTCGCAATAACGGTTTTAGGGTTATTTGCACTAGGCTGGTGGATGGTCGATTTAACCTATTATCATGCGTGGTATAAAACAGCGCCCTTTATTCACAAAAGTATTGGGTTGATGCTGTTTTTAGCGATGATTTTACGTCTATTGATTAGGATTTGTACTACTCAACCTCTTACTGCTAGCGCTCACGCAAAGTGGGAATTATGGCTCGCAAGTAAAATACATTTTATTTTATATCTCATTGTTTTTTCAGTGGTGTTGAGTGGTTACTTCATCTCTACTGCAGATGGTCGTGGGATCAGTGTATTTGGTCTGTTTGAAGTGCCAGCACTAATCACGCCGTTCACCAACCAAGCTGATATTGCAGGGAAGATCCATTGGTATGCAGCATGGGCATTAATGGTATTTGTAGGGCTCCATATATTGGGCGCATTAAAACACCATTATTTAGATAAAGATGAAACATTAAAGCGAATGCTAGGCAAAGCATAACGCTAATAAAAAAGACATTACGAGAGATATGAATATTCAACGGAGGATTATGTCATGATCAAACATTTGTTGACTTCATTTATTTCAACCGCTTTATTTGCTTGTGTATTATTTGTGCCAACTGCACTTGCAGATAAATATCAGATTGATACTGAAGGCTCACATGCTTCGATACAATTTAGGGTGCAACATTTAGGTTACAGTTGGCTGGTTGGGCGCTTTAATACGTTTGATGGTCAGTTTAGTTATGATGAAGCGAAACCAGAAGCATCAAAAGTTAAAGTAATGATAGATACATCAAGTGTCGATTCTAACCATGCTGAGCGTGATAAACATTTGCGCAGTGAAGATTTTCTTAATGTTGAAGCGTTTCCTGTTGCGACATTTGAAAGTGAGTCGTTTGAGGAATTAGGTGACGGCAAAGCCTCAATGAAAGGACAGTTAACCCTTAATGGTGTCACTCAGCCAGTAACGATTGATGTGAAACACATTGGGGCTGGCGATGATCCTTGGGGTGGCTATCGTCGTGGTTTTGTTGGTACAACAACCATAGCGCTAAAAGATTATGGCATTGAAACGGATTTAGGACCTGCATCAACACAGGTGGAATTGGAATTTAATGTCGAAGGTATTCGTCTTTAGTTATGATATAAAGCGAGATAAACAGTGACATTCGCTTCATTAAGCTCCTCGTAAAACAAGAAAAGTCGGTTGTGGATGTAAGACCATACATTCAACCGACTTTTTGTTCGCTATTGTTCACTATGACTCGTTTGATTAAGGAAATGCTGAAGCTGATGTACTGCCCGTAAATGACGTACATTATCAATATTAGTGATCATAACGAGCTGCTCAATGTTTCTCCCTTGTGCATCACGTAATGGTTGATCAAGCACTAATAGGGTAATGGTCAGTTTATGGCTATGGGCTGGGGATTTACCATGGCAAATCAGCATACCGTCATGGGCAAAATAGTCATGGCTATGAGCATTGAGTAGTGATAACACGCCCTTAGCATAATCACTATGTACAATCTGTTTTTGCTCCATTTTGTCACACAGCCATTTGATGGTTTTCACTAGTGATTTTTGTTCATCGCTGGCGCGTTCATCTTCGATACTATGGGTGATAGCCATAAGATCTGGGAGATCTCTATCATCAAAAATCAGCGGATTTAGTGTTGCTAAAGTGTCACTAATAAATTGCTCATAATTAAGGTTATCGGCATTTTGCTCTGCAAGTTTGATTAACTGGCTTAGGGGTAATCGTTGATCTTGGGTTCGGGTTATAGCGTCATGAATGATTTGGGTAATGTAACTTATCTCTTCATCGCGTAATGGTTCGATGAAATGCTGTTGATATTGCTCTGTTATTCGTTTTATTTGATGAAATAACCCCATTCCCGCATCACTATGCTCAAAAGCATTTAATGTGAGGTTGTTTTTGGCACGGTAAACCGCAGTGGTTAAGTAGCTAATAATGTCACTGATCAAGCGTGTATCAGTGACAAGGTTAGTATTTAATTCCCCATCTAAGGTAATTAATAGCTGATAGATAAAGCTTTCTGCTTGAAAACGTTTTTCAAAGAAACTTTCGGTGTTAAAGCCACCTAAAAAATACTCAGTAAGATGAAGAGCTTCATACTTATAGTGCTGCTGTTGCCAATTAAGCGTGCGACAGATAAGTGGATATAACTGGGTTAATGAAAGAAAATCGCCATTGTTCTTTTTATCAATCATTACGCCTTGATTGATGCGCATTAGTGTAATGATCAAGTAAATCGTCAGGATATTTTTAAAATCAGGTTCAATGGTTTTACCAAATTGTCGTTCAATATCATTAACCGCAGTGATAGCAAAATTTACATCGGCTTTCTCAAAGTATTGGCGAAGATGTGCGAGCAGATCTTGTTCATAGAAATAAGATTTATCCAGATAATGGATTGTATTGTTTTTAAAAAATAGATACTTGCTGGCGTAACGCATGGCGATATAGCGGATCTGTTTTTCTTTCCCTGTTACACAGATATTGTCGCCATTAAGAGTGATGTTGATAGCAAGGTAATTAAACACCTCGTTCACACGTTTTATATCTTTATTAAAGGTGGTGTGGCTGATCTTCAAATAATCACGGATATGTCTCACAGTCGGCTGTGGATGAAACAGGGCAATGATCGCAATGTATTCATCACGCTCTTCTTTGCTAAACACAAAATTATGGGCAAAGTGATGGCTAAAGAAAGCACTGGCATCAAAGCCATAATGCAGTGAACCATGATCGATAGTGATCGCAGGTAGCTCAAGTTTTTCAAAGTAATAGTTAATGTTGTCGATTGCGTAACGCACGTTACGAGAGCTCATTGAAAATATAGCGGCAAGCTCGCTAACACTTTTATTGCTATGGCTCAGTGCTGTGACAATATCAAAATGTTTTTTATTTAAACTCATAGCCGTATCTAGGTTGTCTTTCCATGACAAAGGTATCCGATAGGCGTGCATAGTGGCGTAAAGCTGAGATAAAAGCTGAGAGCTAAAACACTAAATAGCATGCGGAAGAAAGCGATGAATAAAACTGAGAGTTAGCGCGTTATAGTTATGTTGTGATGTTTAACTTATTGTTATTAATTGCTTAATTAAGACAAAGAGATGTTTAGTTTAAATGCACTAAAGGTTGGATTGGCTCCATGTTAATGACGGTTTTGGTTTCAAATAATTGTTTAAGAAAACGTACCTCATGATGTGCTGATACTGTGCTGGTGGAAGGGGGGAAATGAGAGCCTGTTGATGGATTTGCCAGTGTTTTAAGGTTAACCAGTTTCGCTAAGGCATAGAACTTATGTACATAATCAACAGTTTCATTCGGTAAACGAAGCGCAGAAAAATGTTTATCAACCACACGTTTTAAGGCGCGTTGCACACGTCCTTCCCCTGAATTATAAGCCGCTAAAGTCAGTTTTAAATCCCTATCAAATTTGTTGTAAAGAAAGATCAAATATTGCATTGCCGCCTCTGTACTACGGGCAATATTAAATCGTTCATCTTGTTGGTTAGAAACCGTAAGACCAAAACGTTTGGCGGTTGCTGGCATCAATTGCCATAGGCCTGCCGCTTTTGCATGGGAAACCGCATGTTGATCAAAGGTAGATTCAATCATCGGGATCAAAATCATGCTGCGAGGCAACTTATTCTTATCTAATTGCTGAATGATATGTTGCACAGTTTTTTGATGGCGAGTGAACTGGTTATTGATGACTTTTTTATGGGGCGATAAACGCTGGTAATGCAGGCTAACTTGTTGTTCAAACTTGGCTTGATAATGGGGCGGTATTGCTTGGCTTGGCAGTGACAAAAGCAATATGAGTATCATTATCCCGATACGAAAAAGAGAGTAGATGGCGATGCTTTGATAGCGATGTAAACCAGATTTCATGCTATTAATCCTGCATGAGATGAGGAAATGCATAGCGTGACTTTGCTTCTGGCTCGTATAACTGGCAAAGCAATTCGGTAAAGTTTGCTGATAGCACACCATTACGCTGATTAAGGGCATGGCATTGTTTGATCATAATTTCTAACTGAGCCCATTGTTGCTGAACCTGTTTTTGTAATTGCGCAGGTAATACGTTGTGTAATTTTTCGATGCCTTGAGCTGAAATAGGTAAGCCAAGGTTTTGCAGCGATTGGTAACGCAGTTGGCTACGCTGTTTTAGCACATCAATAAGCGGTTGCTGTTGGGTTGTTAATTGCTCCAACAATTTGCCATTAAAGGTCAAATAGCACTGATGTTGCTTTAACATCAGAGCATAAAGCTGACGATAATCAGCAATATCTCGCTGAATATCTTTTATTAAGCTGATAATCATTTGCTGTTTCGTGAAGGCTTGAGGCATAGGTGACTCCGCAAGTTTAGTGAGCCTTGGCTTTATTCATGTCCAGTATGAAATTGCAAAATTGCGCTTGAGAGCGCCTCAACATCTAAGCTAATTTCACCGCGATTCAGTGCTGCTTTAATTTGCTCGACTTTCGCTATATCCACATCAGGTAAGGCGTTTAGCGGTTGTATTGCTTGCGTTAATAGTTGGCTGTCAATGGCCGTTGATGCAGTCTGTTTAGCGACAGTTTGTTGCCCGGTGGTTGATTGTTGCTGTGCTATTGTTAGCTGCGCTTGATTGAAGTGAGTAGTGGCGATTTTATCTATTTTCATTGGTTTTATTCCTGCACAAGAAGCTCAATGTTGTTGGGCGACCAAACACACAGGAAAATTAAATAAAAATAATGCGTTGATAAAAAAAGCCGCCAGTCAGTGACTAGCGGCTTGGGTTATGGTGTTTAATCGTTTAACGAGGTGCGACTGTCACACTGTTAATTGATAGCGGATCTAACGTTGGCTTTGGCAGTTTAAGTGCTTGTACTGCGCTTAAACCTGCAGCAGTGATCCCACCTTCGTATTGAGGCTCAGATTCACCTGGAACAAGGTAGGCTTTTGAACCTGGGCTCCATGCTGCAAAGAAATCAGACAGATCGGTTTGTGCTGCGTAAGAAGCACATAACATCAGCTGATCACCTTTACTCAATCCGCTTTGACTGCGACACATGTTATTGGCTGGTAGTAGCATGTTCTCTTCTACATCATTACGAGTTAAGCGATGCATGAGTTTGATCAAATCCCAGCCTTTTAGTCCCACTACCGTATTTGTGTAGTAGGACGGTAAAGGTGCTTTAACCACGTTATTGATATCAAACTCTTGCTCAGCCCATTGTTTTAATTGAGCAAACATCAGTAAGCGTTCACCGTTACCGCCAGCTGCCCATGCATGTCCTTGCTCTAAGCGAACAAAATTCGGTGCCATTTTAATATCAGCCTCAACACGGGACATTTTACCAAGGTATTTATCCTGCATGTAAAGCGCTAGCATGTTGTTCACCACTTCTGTTGCACCTTCCACATTAAATGGTGCTTCAGCCGCATTGTGACCAACTTCGTGCCATAACAACCAGTCATTTAATGGTGTTGTTGATAGGGCTGTTGAGGTTTTATTAAAGCTACTGTTCATCACTGGGTAGCCCGAATGGGCTGCGCCAATAGAGATAGCAATATCGTTGACAAAATGGTGCTTGTTATTTGGTCGAGAGCTATCTGTCGCTTTGCCATTGCGTCCATTTCCTTCACCGACTGTTTCATCACGAGCATAGAAGTCATTTAAATCTGCAGAGAACATATCAAGTTCTGCAGCGAATTTACTTCTATCACCCTCATAATTTGTCGCTTTTAAGTTCTCAGCGGCAGCAGTATAGATAAAGCTATTTGATTCAATTTCACCAATAGGAGCCGGTGAGTTTTGATCGTTAACCCATTTATCAACCTTGAACCAAGGCGCATTAACTGTACCTGAGAAGTTTAAGGTCACAGGGCTGGTTTCATTACCTTGCACATATACCAGACCACCGTAAGGCGCTGTAAAATTAGCGGTAGCATTAGGTTGTAGCGTAAAGGTCTTGGTCATACGAGGTGGACGTTTTAAACCTAACTCATGTTTTTCACGACCTGTTAAATCATCTGCTAGCGCAACGGTTACCGTGATCGGGTTGGTATTGCCTGATGCAGTAATTGTCATCGGTTCATGTGCAATTGCCCATTGACCCGTAGCTTGACGGTTTCCTGCAAACCAAGCAGCAGTGTTATTGCTTAAATCAACAGTGACGCTAGTGCTACCACCGCTGGTTGTGACTTCACCTGGGTATTGGCGTACATCGGTTTTAATATCAAGATCGAAGTAAGTTCGACCCAACATTAAGCGTGTTAACGGCTTTTCCATGTAATTTAATGGGTAGCTTGGATTCATCCAGCCAGCGTATTTCCCTGCACTATCACCGTAGATCATCTTATTGGCTTCAAGACTTTGCTTGAGCGTATTGCTACAGGTGGTTTGTCCTGCTGCGGTATCGCCATAACAGTTTAGAAACTCGGTAAAGCGCTCAAAGCCAAGTTCGTCTTCTTTGTTTTGTTCAAAGCGATAATCAAGATCGTTCCATAACCATACCGTCATATTTTGATAAATACGGTTAAGATCAACACTACTTAAACGCTCACCTTCACTGCCTTTTGTTCTAAAGTACAGTTCGTGTTGGTATAAGCGTTCAATGTTGGTACCAAGATCGGCTGCTTTCACCATGGCTTTCGCTGTTGCTTCATCCAGTGGCAGTTTTTTATAACGTGCTCTAAACATACCGCCTTCTAGTGGAATATTATTTCCAGGGCGATACTCTAGGCAGTTAATTTCATAGTGATAATCCGTTAGCGTACATTCGTTAACATTGAACTCTTTCAGAATACGTTGTTTGTCTGCTTCAATCGCATCTGGCGCTCTTTTTTCCCCTTTTTCGTAAGTATCAACGAATGCCAGTAATTGAACATTCTCGCCTTGTGCGTTTTGAATTGTCTTACGGGCGACTTCTAAGTTTGGCTTATCGTCAGGCTTTTCGTTAGTGATGAAGTCCCACGTAACTGTACCAGTCACTTCGTCTATGTTATATGGCGGTTTTAGTTTATCTGTATCGCCATCTTTAACTGCGGCATAGCGTTCTAATACCCAGAAACCGTGTTGACGTTGTGAACGTACACGATCAGGGTAGCCGTAGCTCGGTCCATTTCCTGAAATCGTTGACTGACCATTAATTGCCAAACCAGCGCCATCTAATAAACGAGTAAAATCATCATTTACGCGGTTAGCAATGCTTTCCATGATCAAGATATTACCGCCACGTTCAACATAGTTGAGTAGCTCTGTCACATCTTGTTGAGTCAGTTTGGGTTTATTGGTATCGGCTAATGAAGGCAGCACGCCATATGTACCAGAGCTAATTGGTGCACTGTTTTCGTAACCATTGAGGATCAACAGCGGCATGGTGTTAGGATCAATGCCACTAAAATTAGCTAGTTGTTGAGCGTTAAGATTAAAGCGAGGATCAATGATAAATGGTGCTTTATTACCGAGAGACAAATGACCATGACTGCGGAAATACACATCAGAAATATTGGTTCCTATGGTAATAGGCTCTGCATTTGAAGCATATTTTTCACCAATGAGGTAACGGAAGGTATTGGAGAAGAAGTTCGCCATATCTTCTGGATCATTATTGGCACTCCAGCACTGACCTTGATTATTGACACCATTATTCCAGCTATAGCCGGTTGGACATACCAAGATACTGTTATAGCGACTATTACCTAAAAGCATGACTTTACCTGTACCTAGCTCACCCATACTGATAAATGGCAGGTTAAAGGTAGCGGTATTGCCACCGACGTTATCGGGTTTCACCTTGGATGGAGCTTCCGTAATGTAAGCAAGCGATCGCTCATCCCATGCTTTTTTCTCCCCGAAACTAAGCCATTGGTTATTGTCGTTACGTGGCATTAATACTGGAAATGCGGCATTAGAAATGTTGATGGCTGCTTGACCACGAGGATACCCTGGACTGCCATAAAACCAAGTTTCATCAGTAAATGCGTGAAAGTTACGTACAGGAAGCCAACCATTATTAATAGCGTCACTACCAGCTCCCCACAGTTTTAAAATATCAGCTTGGATATTACCACCAGCGTCCATCATGCGAGGGAAAGAAAGGCTTGAAAGGGTGCGAGTGGCACTACATTGGCTACCACAAATAGCCGTGTCGATATCCAGTGCTAAGCCTTGGCTAAATTGTTTATCAAATTCACCATCAACAGGCTCTAACGTTCCTGTACCATTATCTAACATCACAGACTCAGACAATGATAGGTTAATCGCCTCATTGATGACATTCGGATACATAGCAAATACTTGGCGTACACGATCGCTGATCACTAATTGCGTATCATCATGAGAATAACGCTGCAGTAAACGCTCAGCATTACGGCCTATGTGCTCTGCACCGAGATCGGCAATGGTAAATTGTGTTTTATTCGCTTTAATTTCACCTAGTTCAAAGGTATCGATACCAAACGAGACCGTCTCACCCCAGTTGAATGAGAATTTGCCTTGTTCATCGGTAATACCACGAGAAGAGTGGCTGTAATATTCAATGCCCTGTACTGGCTTGTTATGACTATCAACCAGTGTTCCTTGCGATAAGATCACTTCAGTTGGTTGATAAACCAAGTTTGATTCTGCATTAGCAGAAACAAAGTTTGAGTTTAGATCGTCACTTGTACCGGGAGTGACTTCTGGTTTTACATCGGGTTCGTGAGTAGAAGGTTTGCTATCAGCTTCTGTATTCTCTTCGACTTTATTATCTAATAGCTTCTTAAATTCAGTATTATTTAATGTGTGTAATTCTGTGGAGTGATACAAGCTGTTAAAACGTACTTGCTCGGCAGATGTTAGCGATAGTTCGATAACACCTCCGATTTCTGTACCATTTTTAAGCAATAAACTGCGGGTGTTATCTAACGCATTTTGTAGCTCAATAGCATCAGTGATCGCAATAAAACGATCTGAATCCGCCAAGTTTAAACGCTTCACTTTTTCCAATGTCGTACCTTTGGTGATCTTGAGCTCGACATTGCTAAATGTGGCAAGCTCAACTGCACCATAGTAACAACTAACAGTATCGCCATTGCTAATAATAAGGCTGTTTGCGGTTTCGCCATTACATAACACGCTGTTGCCAAAACTAAGATCGCTATCTAAAGCAAAAAGCGCAGTGGCGGTTGGATCTGGCTCGACAGGTGGCTCAACTGGTGGAGGCGTGATTTCAGGCTCCGTTGGTGGCTCAACTGGTGGTGGTGTGATCTCAGGCTCCGTTGGTGGCTCAACTGGTGGCGGTGTGATCTCAGGCTCACCAATATCAGGCTCTGGCTCAGGAAGAGGTTCTCCCGGCAGTATTTCCGTTGGGGGAATAATAGTTACGTCAGAGGAATTATCATCGTGACAACCCATCAACAAAATTGACGAGCTAATAGCAACAGCAATAAGTTTTTTTTGCATGAATGCATAACCTAAAAAAGTAATTTATTGCTGCTATATAT
>NZ_SSMG01000190.1 GCF_009873615.1 Photobacterium lucens | reverse complement strand
CTAATAACAAGAGCAGTGCCAAATTTTCATCTTCATAAAAACTATATTTTCAGTAAATAACACTACAAATAACCAACGTAACGCTAATTAACTAGATATTTTATTTATACAAGATCACATAAACAGTTCAAGAAACCGCCCACTTAAAACCAAATAACAACACTTTATTTACATTTTTATTTCAAACATAAAAAAAGCACCGACTGAGTCGATGCTTTCTTGTGATGATGCAGGCAGAATTTACTACTTATTTTCGCTATCTAATTTAATCATTTGTTTGTCTTCATTCACAGCTTGCTCTCTTTGCTCGAGCAATAATTGTGAATCATCATCTTCAGGCTTATCAGTCATACCAATATCAGCCATAATTTGCTTCATCTTTTTATTCGATACGCGTCTGTGCTTCATTGAACCCTCCGCTGTCAACCACTGTGCCAGTAGACCTCAATTACCACTTATTCGATTTAGCCTATACCAGCAACGTTTGTAATTACTAACCGCAATTAAAATATGGCACACAACTGACAACTTCGCCTCTTTGATCACAAATAAACTTGCTTTCACTGTGTCTTAAATAACTAAAAATAATTAACAAATTTTTTATAGATATTCTCATTATAACGAC
>NZ_SSMG01000189.1 GCF_009873615.1 Photobacterium lucens | reverse complement strand
GGGGTGTAGCTCCAATTGGCAGAGCAGCGGATTCCAAATCCGCGTGTTGGGAGTTCGAATCTCTCCACCCCTGCCATTTTCGAAAGCCTCGTCAGAAATGACGAGGCTTTTTTGCATTTGTATTTCAGAAAAAGTTTCAGCAATAAAGTTGAGACCTTAATTATTTGAAGAAATATGCTGAGATTAATAGTTCAGTGAATCTTCTGTGATAACATCTGCGGCTTTTTCGCTAAGCATATAAATGGCAACGGCTGGAAAGAAACCTGGGATTTTGGGGAAGACACTGGCGTCTACAACTCTTAATCTCTCTGTGCCGTGGACTTTAAAATTACTATCGAGCACAGCCATAGGATCGCTTGCTGAACCAATCCTTGCCGTACAAGATGCATGGTGTCCCCATGATTCATTCATAATAAAGTTCTGTATTTCTCTATGCGTATCGACATGTCTACCTGGCCACACTTCCTTATGGTAAACCTTGCCGAAGGTGAGATTGGTTGAATGCTGCGCTGTACGTCGTAATAGTTGAACTCCTTTCATGATTGCTTTGAGATCTTCGTAGTGTTGATTACTTGGCAGAACGCCAGCTTGGGGATCTCCAAAGTATTTGAAGTTAATGATCGGTGTATCGAGAGGATCGGCACTGCGAAGAGAAACGGTACCACGGTTATTACTGTGTCCTTTTAAGATCAACCAAGTATATTGGTTATCAGGATCAAAGGTATGGTTACTGTAGCCAGGATAATAGCCTTTAAATGTTCCTCCTAACGCAAACATGTATAGATCAGGATCTAGCTGTTCTATCGCATTATTAATGGCAATTTTATTACCATGGATATCATAGCGTTGTGACTTGGTAACCATGCTGATCAACGCACCGGGTTGGGTGTAAACGCCTTTTTGATGATGTTCCCAATTGTAGTGGCAATGATCTTTATGATCGGGATTGTAATTACAGTTACGTAATGCAGGGAAGTTGAGTGGACCAAAATCAAAGATCCAAAAACGGAGTCTTTTCTCAAAAACAAGAGGGACTTCGTAACGATCTTGTAGGTTTTGACCAACTCCTGGCAGATTGACGGTTACGGGGATATTGTGTCGTGCCAGCTCATTACGATCACCTATACCTGATAACATCAGTAATTGAGGGGTATTAAATGCTCCTGCTGATAAGATCACTTCTTTATTTGCACGGTAATAGGTTGGGGCGGGAATGATGCTATTACCTGAGTTTCGATCTGCTTTATAAAGGTGTGCACCGTGCAAGACTTCAATACCTTCTGCTTGTGGTGTTAACCCTAGCTGATGAACCATGATGACTTTTGTCGCTAAGGTATTGGTTTTTAAAGTTAAAGGGTAACCTGCATCAATAGTGTTGAGGATCCTACCTGCAACGCCACCTCTTCGACCTCTTTCATTGACAGCAACGGGAACTTGATAGAGCCCTTCTGGTTCTCGGCCATCACGTAGTTTATTAATATTCTTGAACGGAAAGAATAAACTTGGGTGATGTGGGCTACCTCTGTCGGCTTGGATACCAGCTCCAGCGATAATGCCTAAGTAGCTAAATTTAACGATAGGAGAGAGTGGTGAATATAAGCCACCGTTAGCATGTGGGGCGAGTAAGGCATTGTGATTGATGGGTAACCAGCCTTGTGTACCGTGTCCTTGGTGTTCATTCTTGCCATATAAATTACGTTCTACTTTTGTCAGATAGTGACGCATATTATTCGCAGACCAAGAATCATCACCTGTAATTGCTGCGATATTATTCCAATCACTATTATGAGGGATAACTGAAATCATCGCATTTACAGCTGTTGAGCCACCAATGGTCGATCCTCTTGGATAGAAAATCCCTTCCGCATCTTGGGGGCAGCCTGCTTTTTGTGGGCAGTGTTTGCTATCTGCTCGATTTCGATTGGGAGCGCTGTAGTGATTGACGAAGTATTGCCATGATAGGCGGGGATGCTCACTGGCTTTAACATGCAATACAGGAGCATCCATTAAATCTTTATCTTCTTCTCGTAAATCACCGGCTTCAACAAGTAATACGGTAAAGCCTCGTTCTGCAAGACTTGATGCAAGGGGGCCTCCGCCAGCACCTGCACCGACCACAATATAGTCATAACTTTCTGTGTAATTTGTTGCGCTTGCTAAAAGTGGAAAAAAGAAGAATATGAACATTAAAAAATGGCGTAAAAATGTAGGATAACGATATATATTCATTTGATAACACCTTCATAAAGTTAATACTCTCACCAAAATTAACGGTGTATTTAAATAAAATATGAAACTTATAAATTAATTAAATTAGTAATTATTTATC
>NZ_SSMG01000188.1 GCF_009873615.1 Photobacterium lucens | reverse complement strand
TCGTTAATGAAGATTAAATAAACTAATAAAAAAGAGGGCATATAGCCCTCTTTTTTTATTCTGCTGAAATAAGAAACGTTTAAATTAGAAAACGTGCTTACCCATTTGGAATACGTGCTTAACTTGGTTGTCATCAGAAAGCAGTGTGATGTTCGCTTTGTAACCAGCTTTTAGCATGCCGTACTCGTTATCGATGTTTACAGCTTTTGCAGGGTATAGTGTAGCCATACGTAGTGCTTCTTCACGAGATAGACCAACGTGGTCGATAAGGTTGTTTAGACCTTGGATCATCGTTACAGCTGCACCTGCAATAGTACCGTCAGCGTAGTGACACTTACCATCAGTAACAAATGCTTTTAGACCCGCCATATCGAACTCAGTCATGTCTGTACCTGCTGGCGCAACAGCATCTGTCACCATGAATAGTTTCTCACCCATGATTTCATGTGCAATACGTACAGATGGGAATGATGCGTGGATACCGTCAACGATGATACCTGCATGTGGTTTTTTATCGAAGATGTAACCAACAACGCCAGGTTCGCGTGAACCTAGTGGTGTCATTGCGTTGTACAGGTGAGTTGCCATTGTTAGGCCATTTTTCTCGTTAACTTGATCGTAAGTAGCATTAGTATGACCAAGAGAAACCGTGATACCTGCTTCACGAACGATATCGATAACAGATTGTGGCGTGTTTTCTGGTGCAACAGTTAGTACACAGATCTTGTCTGCATTGTCTGCTAGGTAGTGAGCCGTTTTCTCGTCTAGTTGGCGGATAAACTCTTCACGGTGAGCACCTTTCTTTTCAACACTGATGAATGGACCTTCAAGGTGAAGACCTAGTACACCAAGTTGTTCTGGTTTCTCAGTTGCTTCAACCATTTCGATCACTTCAACAAGAGACTCGCCGTCACTCGTGATGAAAGTAGGTAGGAACTGAGTTGTACCGCTCTTAAGGTTGGTTTCATTCATGATTTGCAGCGTTTCAGTGCTGATAGCTGTGTTTAGCAGTACACCGCCACAACCATTTAGCTGAAGATCAATAAAACCTGCAGAAGCTAACATACCTTTAGCATCAACAACTGTTTCTGGTAATTCTGCTTGATTCACTTCTGACATAGGAACGATGCGTTGAATAACGTCATCTTGAACGAAGATTGCTTGATCGTTTAGCGTGTTCTGTCCGTCAAATACATTGACATTAATAATTGCGATCATTGATTTCTCACTTGTAATTTCTGAGCTGAAGCTGCTATTGCTTCAGTTAATCCTTTTTCTTTTACAATGCCTCGTCAATTTCGCTTAAATACGTAACGAAACATCGACTAAAATCTTAAAAATAAATCTTATTTTTTTATGTGAAATAAGATACCTGTTTAATCCTTGATTCGTCAAATCATTTCATTAAAAAAACAGCAGAATTAGACATAATTGGTTTTTAGTTATTCACACAACGTATGAATTGACACGATTTTTTTATTTAGATAATAAGCCACGTAATATAGCAAGGCGTTCGATTGTATAGTAATTAACATACAAATCATCACTTTATTTCAACAATAGTACAGATACAGTATCTTATAGGGGAAGGAGAGAGATATGACCACCCCTAAAACGATTTTTGGCAGTGTAGCGTTAGTAATAGCGTTAGGCTCATTAGAAAAAAGTATTGTTACGACCCCTTTACCTATGATTGGGCAAGAATTACAAGCAGGTGAGCTTTTGACCTGGGTTGTAACAGCTTATTTACTCGCTTCTACCGCAGTGTTACCGCTATATGGAAAGCTAAGTGATCTGTTTGGTCGGGTAAGAATGCTTAATGTCAGCATTGTACTGTTTGTCTTGGGTGCTATTGCATGTGGGTTATCGCAAGACATAAATATGTTGATTGCAGCACGTGTACTACAAGGGATTGGTGGCGGAGGCTTAATTGCGCTTGCGTTTACAGTGATAGCAGACACGATTCCGGCAAAGGAAGTGGGTAAATACCAAGGCTATATTTCAGCGGTTTATGCCGTTTCGAGTATCGCAGGTCCATTACTAGGTGGCTTTTTTACTGAGCAATTGAGTTGGCGTTGGGTTTTCTGGATCAATATTCCGCTCGGTTTGTTAGCTGTTTGGTTGATAAATAAGAACTTAAGTCATTTAAATATTAGACGAAAGAGTCGCTTTGATTGGATCGGTGCGATGCTGCTTATGGTTGTTACTACGCTGTTATTACTAGTGATCTCACCTGAATCGCATTTTTCAAAAACATTATTAGTTGGGATGTTATGTGTTTTTTCTCTATTGCTAGTGATTGTTGAGTCACGGGTTGCCGATCCAATTTTGCCTTATAAGCTGGTGAGGTTATCAGGATATGCAATCAGCGTTTTTTTGATCATGTGCTCACAACTTTTGATGTTTGCTGTATTAGTTTATTTACCGTTACAGATGCAATGGCAACAGGGCATGACAGCATCACAAAGTGGCCTGATCATGGTTTATTTTATGTTTAGTATCACAACTGGAGCGTATTTTTCCGGTAAATACATTGCAAAGTCAGGCCTATATAAGCGCGTAGCCGTGATTGGTTTTGGTTTGGCTACGGGGGCTTTGGTGCAATTATATACGGGGTGGAGCGTTCATCTATCTTTAGTGTTTGCTGGGCTTGGATTAGGTTTTACTTTGCCAGCATTGAGTGTTGTTGTTCAGCATGTGTTACCGCCAAAAGATAGAGGCATTGGAATGTCGATGTTTAGTTTTGGACGTGAATTAGGCGGAGCCATTGGTGTTGCTATTTGCTCCACTGTTTTTCACAGCCAAGTACCAACCGCTGATATATCACAAAAAGTCGATGTGCTGATTTTGCAGCATGGGTTTAATTTAACTTATCTTACTATGGCAGGTATTGCTGCGCTGGCTATGGTGCTGACGTTATGGATACTCAAGAGTCGATCATTAGATTAATCCGTTAAGGTAAGTTGGTACTTTAATGAAGATAAGGGATAGGCAATTACTATCCCTTTTCTTTGCACTTAATCTGGCTTTTCTGCAAAATAGCGCCCTTATTAATTATTGTGCTATCAAATCAATTGTTATGGGAATTGGCAGCACTCTCATGCAGTACAGGAGTCATCAATGCAGTGGGCTGACTGGCCATTTATCATTTCTCAGGTATTAACACAGTTTTCTATTGGCGCATTCACCATTTTAGGCGGCATTATGCTGACTGGAAAATTATGTTTTGGTCAAAGTGACAGGGTATTAAAAACATTACCTATTATTTGGGTGTTATTGATCATCGCAATGTTGTTACGTGAAGGTACGCTGATGTTCGGCGGAGTGAATAGCGTATCAAGTTTTGGTTTAGAGACCTTTTTTGCGCTGAGTTTTATTATTCTGACAATTACATATTGGTTCTGTGAAAAGCAGCTGGTCGGTAGTGATAAGTGGCGAAAATTGTTCCTTATTATTATCGTGGTTTGGGGTGGATGTTATTTTATTGATGGTGTGTTAGCACATGCTGTGCAGTTACAAGTGGTTGTGCAGTTTATCTTGGCAGTACTTTTAGGTGGTGCGCTTTTGGCACACAGCATGTTAGTAAAAGCAGAGCATAAACTCACTGCGTTAAACCGTGTGTTGCCTTTTTGTGGGGCGGTATTAGCACTGGTTGCTGTTATAGCTAATATTAACGGCATCGGCGAGTTAGTACAGCAAGCTGAACAAGGTGCTATTACTGGCTTTATCTTGCGAGCTGTTAGCATTGGCTCGTTGTTAATCGCTGTAGGTTTATGGTTAATGCCGCTAGTTACAAAAAGCAAACCTGTTGCTGCTATGATGTTTTTAAGTACGACTGTAATGAGTATCGCAAGCATAACAGCAGCGCTATCTATGTAGTTATTCTCTTTTAGCGAATTGATATAATAAAGGCCTTACATACACCTTAGTTTTTAAAGTGTGTTTAAGGCCTTTTTATTACTATTTAATGAGCTTTAGCAGGGCTTTGAAACGCCCACCACTCGCCACACGTTGTAATTCAAATAACAACATTTCAGTTGAGCTAATTTGTGCTCCCGCACGTTGCATTTTATTTATCGCAACAAGCTTATTCTCTTCCGTTCGAGAACTAACCGCATCACTGACCAAGGTGACGTGGTAACCATCTGCAATAAGATCTATCACCGTTTGATAGACACAAATATGTGCTTCAATACCTATAATTATAATGGATTTACGTTGTTTTAACTGAAGCTGTTCAAGGAAACTGATATTTTGAAAGGCACTAAATGTCTCTTTTGCAATAGGTGTAAAACCTTGTTGCTGTAAAGGGGTGGCGATTTGTGGAATGGTTGCCCCTAATTTATCCGGTAATTGTTCAAGCCAAAGTGTGGGTATATCAAATAGTTCAGCGCCTTTGACCATGATTTCAGCATGATGAAAGAAGTCATCTTTTTTATGCATTAAGTGTGCAAGGTTGCCTTGAATGTCAATCACAACCAACACGGAATTGTGGATATCAAGCATGCGTTATTCCTTTTGTTGGTTAAAAATTTAATGGTTTGTAACCATATAGCTCTTTACAGTGTTGTAGAGAAACGGAACAATGCAAAGAGACAACGTAAAATAAATGTAAACAAAGGAAGTGGCGTCAGACATGGCTGAAAAGAAATCGAATCCGTTAAGTGAAATTGTTTTTAACGTTATTGTGCCTTCAGTGATCTTAATGAAATTCAGTGGTGAAGAGCAATTAGGTGCAGTAGGGGGCTTGCTTGTTGCGTTAGCATTTCCTGTTGCTTTCGGTGGTTATGAGCTTGTTCGTTATAAAAAATATAATTTCATTGCCTTACTCGGTATTGTCAGTGTGCTTTTAACGGGTGGTATTGGTTTATTAGAGCTAGATACTAAATGGTTAGCCATCAAAGAAGCGTTGATTCCTGGCTTAATTGGTATCGTGGTCTTTGGTTCAACTTTCACTAAGTTTCCGGTTGTGCGTAAATTAGTACTTAATGATAGCGTATTAAATTTAGGGCTTATTAACGAGCGTCTTAAAGAGAATAATAACGAGCATTTGTTTGATCGTTGTTTAACGCAATCTAATTATATGTTTGCAAGTACTTTTCTGTTTTCTTCAGTAATGAACTACATCTTGGCAACCGTGATTGTAACTAGTAAATCAGGGACAGAAGCGTTTAATGAAGAGTTAGGTCGACTAACGCTATTGAGTTATCCAATGATTGCCATTCCATCAATGATAATGATGATGGGGATCTTCTACTTTGTCTGGCGTCAGATCCGTCGTATGACACAATTAGAAACAGCGCAAATTTTTAAAGCACAATAAATCAGTGCTGATTCGGAATAAAAGCAGTGGGTAAACCACTGCTTTTTTGTTTTTACATCATAACTAACAAGCGATAAGTGTCTTACATAT
>NZ_SSMG01000187.1 GCF_009873615.1 Photobacterium lucens | reverse complement strand
TGTTAGGATAATCCCTATTATATAGAGAATTATCCTAACATCTTTACTGCAGAAATTTGAATCTATGCTATAGCCAACGCTCTTGGGCTGTAAAAGTCACAGATAACCACGTTTCACCTAAATCATCTTCTAATTTATCCCAGATAATTTGACGGATACGATCTTGCTGCTTTGTCGTCCATTTATTTTCATCTTTGACTAAGATGTTTATTTCGAGATCATATTGACGACCGATTTTCGCAAAATGATGTGTGTAATCATCAAAATCGTATTTCTCTGACAACTCTGCGATGACTTGATCTACATGCTCTTGGGCACTATCTTGCGGTGCAACAAGTAACACTTCTTTCAAGTTTCTTCTTAGCACTTTGATTGGTAATACCGATGCAGCAATAGAAAGTGTAGTTACAAGAATTGGATCGACGTAAGCATTCCATTTTGAATACCCCATCGCATCAAATATCACGACTAAAATAAAGCCAACCAATATAGCGGCACTCAAGATGGCATCTACCAGCCATTCTTGGGAGTCAACACGCACGAGTTCAGAATCGACGCTTCTTGCAATGTATGTTTCAAAGAAGTAGATCGAAAAACAACTTACTGTAGAAAGTACTGCATAAATAATCGCGTCTCCCAATACAATGTCATGACCGCCATGCATGATTGTTTGTACGCCAGTAATAAATGCAAATAAACAGGTGATTAAAATCAGTAAGCCGTTTACTACGTTTATGAGTGGTTCAAAATGGGCATAACCAAATTGAAATTGTTCATCATCGGGCTTTGATACCAAGTATGCGGTGTAAAGACTTAGCCCAGTCATCCCCATACTTAAGAAAGAAAACATACCATCAAGTAGAATGGCATTAGAACCTACATATAAGCCATATCCGATACCAAGCGAGGCAACAAAAATAGTACCCGCTAACGATATCTTCAGAGCCATTCTCTCTTTACTAATTTTACGGCATGTAGCCATAATATCCTCCTAGTTTTTACTTAAAATGTTATGTAACTATCCGTCACATTTATGTAATTACGATTAAAATTGCACCTATATTTAATAATATAGATACTAATACAATACCATTAAAAGTGGTTTTAGGAAAAATTTTGATATTTATTCAGCATTAAATAATGCTAATTACATTCCTTTAAAAACTAATTTAGTTTTGTTTACAGGTGAGGCCAAACTTGAAGAAATGCAGGTAAGAAATTAATTTTAAAGGAGTTAGCGATAATTTTACCATCTTCCTAATACAAAATATCGCTATCATGGGAGAGGCTACTACTACGGGTTTTCTCTGACTAGTTCTAAACGTTCAACATCACTGTAAAACGACACCATTTTCACTCTGCTTAAGTCAAATTCGAAGCTACTTTTATCACACATGGTTTGCTTATCAATATCAAGCTTAGTTCGGTTGCGCTGTTGCTTATTATACGAAGAGATATACTGCCCTTTGATGTACTCGCATCGTGCTAACTTTTCGCACGCTTGGTAGGTTTGTAAGTTCAGCATTTCCCAATGGTCATTAAATTGTGACAACGCAACATGTAATTCTTTATAGTTTTGCTCACTGATAAAACCTTTGAGCTCTTTTACTTTTTGATACTGCTTATCAAGAAATGAATTAAAGAAATGTGATTGGCTTTTCGTCTGCAAATCACTACATTGCTTGTCGACAAATTGTAAACCTTCTTTATCCGATGAATTAGCGATATCAATACTTGAACAAGCAGCAATGAAAAATGATGCGATGATAATTGAGGTTGGCTTCATAACATGTCCATTATCAAATCTACATGTATAAATTATTACTCAAAAGTTCATCTTATGTTTTAGACATT
>NZ_SSMG01000186.1 GCF_009873615.1 Photobacterium lucens | reverse complement strand
TTGATTAAAATTAAATTTATCTAAAAATGTTTTTGTTATATTGCTTAACAATCGCTATCCTAAGCGCGCTTAAACCTAATTGTTGCTGTTAATTGTATTAACTGCAAGTTAAGCACCCTCAAGGATGAACCTGAATTGCAGGCAACTCAATTCAAATACTCAAGAATGAGCGCGAATTTCACCCTGATTAGACTGATGATTTAAACATCGTCTATTCTATGGGTACTTTTTTATTCAAACATGAATATCAACTTTCAGACAGATTATAGGTAGTCACTCATGTCTAAGCTGGTTTTAGTTTTAAACTGCGGTAGTTCATCTCTTAAGTTCGCAATCATCGATCCTGTATCAGGTGACGAACACCTTTCAGGTCTAGCAGAATGTCTAGGTCTTCCTGAAGCACGCATCAAGTGGAAACTTGACGGCAAGCACGAAGCTCAACTAGGTGAAGGCGCGGCTCACGAAGAAGCTCTAGCATTCATGGTTGACACTATTCTTGCTTCTAAGCCAGAACTTAAAAAGAACCTAGGCGCTATCGGTCACCGTATCGTACACGGTGGCGAGCAGTTCACAGCATCTGCACTAATCGACGACGTAGTACTTAAAGGTATCGAAGACGCTGCAACTTTCGCACCTCTTCACAACCCAGCTCACATCATCGGTATCGAAGCGGCTAAGCACAACTTCCCTGAGCTTAAGAACGTAGCAGTATTCGACACAGCTTTCCATCAGACTATGCCTGAAGAAGCATTCCTATACGCTATCCCATACAACCTATACAAAGAGCACGGTATCCGTCGTTACGGCGCACACGGTACTTCTCACCGTTTCATCGCACGTGAAACAGCATCTCTACTAGGTAAGCCTCTTGATGAACTAAACATCATCAACTGTCACCTAGGTAACGGCGCATCTGTATGTGCAATCAAAGGCGGTAAAGCAGTTGATACTTCAATGGGTCTAACTCCTCTTGAAGGTCTAGTAATGGGTACACGTAGTGGTGACCTTGACCCAGCAGTTATGTTCCACCTACACGACAAGCTAGGTATGAGCGTTGCTGAAATCAACACTATGTTCACTAAAGAATCTGGCCTACTAGGTCTTACTGGTGTGACTTCTGACTGTCGTTTCGTTGAAGAAAACTACGGCGAGAAAGAAGAAGCAACTCGTGCAATGAACGTATTCTGTCACCGTCTAGCTAAGTACGTAGCTGGTTACGCTGCAACTATGGACGGTCGTCTAGACGCTATCGTATTCACTGGTGGTATCGGTGAAAACTCTGCGCCAATCCGTGAAATGGTTCTAAACCGTCTATCTATCTTCGGTATCGAAGTAGACAACGAAGCAAACCTTAAAGCACGCTTCGGTGGTGAAGGTGTTATCACTACTGCTGACAGCCGCATCCCTGCAATGGTTGTTTCTACAAACGAAGAACTAGTAATCGCAGAAGATACAGCTAAGCTAGCTAACATCTAATCTCACGATTATCTTAACGGCTGGCTTTAAGTCAGCCGTTTTTTCATGACCTCCCGTCATGTTCTCATGTGGTGCTGTTCTATACTTATTCCCATTGTTTACACGTGAATTGTTATTGAACAGTGCTGTATCCATTCAATAGTTAGAGGAATTTATAGTGTCCCGTACTATTATGCTTGTTCCAGTTGGTGCTGGCGTAGGTCTAACAAGTGTTAGCCTTGGTGTACTTCGTGCAATGGAACGCAAAGGCGTTCGCGTTTCTTTCTTCAAGCCTATCGCTCAACCACGTAAAGGTGGCGATCAACCTGATTTAACTACGACTATCATTCGTGCAAACAGTGACATGCAAATCGCAGAGTCATTCTCAATGGCGAGTGCAGAAGAGTTAATCCGTAACGACAAAACTGACGTTCTTCTAGAAGATATCGTTGCACGTTTCAAAGAATCTACAGCTAACTCTGAAGTAACGCTGATCGAAGGTCTAGTTGCGACTCGTAAGCACCCATTTGCAAACCAAATCAACTTTGAAATTGCAAAAACGCTAGATGCTGAAATCGTATTCGTTGTTTCTCCTGGCACTGATAACCCAGCTCAACTTAAAGAGCGTATCGAAGTAGCATGTTCTAACTTCGGTGGTATCAAGAACAAGCAAATCTCTGGTGTTATTGTTAACAAACTTAACGCACCAGTTGATGCAGAAGGTCGCACTCGTCCTGACCTTTCTGAGATCTTCGACGACGCTGAAGGTACTGTTCCTTCAAACGTTGAAATCATGCAAGTGTTCAACTCAAGCCCAGTACGCGTACTAGGTTGTGCTCCATGGAGCGCAGAGCTTATCGCAACACGTGCAACTGATATCGCACAACACCTAAACGCTGAAATCATCAACGCTGGTGACATCGAAACTCGTCGTATTAAGAGCATCACTTTCTGTGCACGTTCTATCCCTAATATGGTTGAGCACTTCCGTCCAGGTTCACTACTAGTAACTTCAGCTGACCGTCCAGACGTAATCGTTGCAGCATGTCTTGCAGCAATGAACGGCGTTGAGCTAGGTGCACTACTTCTAACAGGTGGTTACGACCTACCAAAACCTGTTATGGATCTATGTGAGCGCGCATTCGCAACAGGTCTACCTGTAATGACTGCACAAGGTAACACTTGGCAGACTTCTCTAAATCTACAGAGCTTCACACTAGAAGTACCTGCAGACGATAAAGAGCGTGTAGAGCTAGTTAACGAGTACATGGCAAGCCACATCGACGGTAACTGGATTGAATCTCTAACTGAAGGTTCAACTCGAGAGCGTCGTTTAAGCCCACCAGCATTCCGTTACCAGCTAACTGAGCTTGCTCGTAAAGCGGCTAAGCGTATCGTTCTTCCAGAAGGTGACGAGCCACGTACAGTTAAAGCTGCGGCTATCTGTGCTGAGCGCGGTATCGCGGAATGTGTGCTTCTAGGTAACCCAGAAGAAATCCGTCGCGTTGCTGAGCAACAAGGCGTTACTCTAGGTGCTGGCGTAACTATCATCAACTCTGATGAAGTTCGTGAAAACTACGTTGCTCGTCTAGTTGAGCTACGTGGCGCGAAAGGCATGACTGACGTTGTTGCTCGTGAGAAGCTACAAGATTCAGTATTCCTAGGCACAATGATGCTTGAGAACGACGAAGTTGACGGTCTAGTGTCTGGTGCAGTTCACACAACTGCGAACACTATCGTTCCTCCGTTCCAAATCATCAAGACTGCACCAGATGCATCTATCGTATCTTCTGTATTCTTCATGCTACTACCTGACCAAGTATTGGTTTACGGTGACTGTGCGATCAACCCAGATCCAACAGCTGAGCAACTTGCTGAAATCGCTATCCAATCTGCAGATTCTGCAAAAGCATTCGGTATCGACCCTCGCGTTGCTATGATCTCTTACTCTACTGGTACTTCTGGTAAGGGTGCAGACGTAGATAAAGTACGTGAAGCAACGAAGATCGCTCAAGAGAAGCGTCCAGATCTAGTGATCGACGGTCCTCTACAGTACGATGCTGCTATCATGGAAAACGTAGCTGCTTCTAAAGCACCTAACTCTCCAGTAGCAGGTAAAGCAACTGTATTTGTATTCCCAGACCTAAACACTGGTAACACAACTTACAAAGCGGTACAGCGTTCTGCAGATCTAGTATCTATCGGTCCAATGCTTCAAGGTATGCGTAAGCCAGTTAACGACCTTTCTCGTGGTGCGTTAGTTGACGATATCGTGTACACAGTTGCACTAACTGCAATCCAAGCAGAGCAAGCTGCAGCTAAATAAGTTTTAAGACTTATTTAACCGACAGATAAACGCCCCTATACCTGCTATCAATTTTTATTGATAAAGCGTATAGGGGCGTTTTTTATTGCTGGCAACCAAAGATATTACCCTTTATGCTGACAAGCTCATTAACGGTTAAGGATGACCTGTTAGCATGGATTTACTCAACTCAATCGGGCTATTTGTTGGCTCGCTGATCTCAAATACCCTCGCATCACTCTCAGGTGGTGGCGCAGGCTTAATACAATTTCCGCTACTTATTTTTCTCGGCTTACCTTTTGGTATCGCCCTAGCAACCCACAAAGTCGCAAGTGTGGCATTAGGCGTTGGCGCAGCAATTAAACATTTACGCCAAGGCACATTATCTTGGGGATTTACCCTCTACGTTATTCTGACAGGCGCTATTGGCGTGATCCTTGGCGCGCACCTGATCCTCTCTTTTCCTGAAAATATCGCAGAAGCGGCACTCGGCATCTTAATCATTAGCCTTGGTATTTATTCGCTAATGAAAAAAGAGCTAGGACAAAACGAAAACAGCATAAACCGTGATACCAAAGGCATGGTAATCGGTGGGCTAGGCTTAGCCACTATTGGGGTATTAAACGGCTCATTAACCGCAGGAACAGGACTATTTGTTACTCTGTTTTTAGTACGTTGGTTTGGCTTTAACTACAAACAAGCTGTCGCACTTACACTTGTTAGCGTAGGGCTATTTTGGAATGGCATTGGCGCTGTCGCTATTTACCAAGCAGGCGCACCAATTTACTGGCCGTGGATCCCTGTACTTTTACTTGGTTCACTCTTAGGGGGTTACTTAGGTGCGCACCTTGCTCATCAAAAAAGTAATCAACTCATCAAACGTTGTTTTGAAGCCCTCACCTTCATTATTGGCTTCAAATTACTTTACTCACTATTTTAATCCACGCTATTTAAGGAGTTTTGCATGGATAAAGCGATCATTGATATCTACTACTGTCGTCAATGTAATTGGATGCTACGCTCCACTTGGATGACCCAAGAGTTGCTGCATACCTTCAGTGAAGAAATCCAAACCATCAGCCTTCACCCAGACACAGGTGGACGTTTTGAAATTCACTGTAATGGTCAGCTAATTTGGGAACGTAAAGCCGATGGTGGCTTTCCAGATGCGAAACAGCTAAAGCAACGCATTCGTGATGTTATCGACCCAGAGCGGGATTTAGGCCACGTTGATCGCCACAATAAACCATAAGCAATAATGCCTAGCTCTAAATACAATAACGCCCTGAATGTACTTTCTCTATTAAGTGGCTTTGCGCTTAAAACCAGAGAGCTACATTCAGGGCGTTACTTTTATCTCGTTGCGAATTAGATCTGAGTTTGAACCAGTACTTCACCGTCAAAGCTGATCACAGATAGCTGATTGCCATCTAATAGACCGTAGCTTGCCGGTAAGCCATTACGAGGAATAGCAACAGATCCAGGGTTAAACACAAACAGTTCATCTTGCGCTTCAGCCACAGGAATATGTGTATGACCCGATACAATCACATCGCCCGCACGTAAACGAGGATGCTTATTGGCATTGTATAAGTGACCATGCGTTAAAAACAGACGTTGACCTGTTGGCAATAACACAAGGTTATAGTCCGCCATAATTGGGAACTCAAGCAGCATTTGGTCAACTTCACTGTCGCAGTTACCACGAACAGCAGTAATGCGATCGCCATAGCGATTTAACAGCTCAGATACCTTGATAGGATCGTAGCCTTCTGGCAATGGGTTACGTGGGCCATGATTTAAAATGTCACCCAATAGAATTAAGTGCTCTGCACCGCTTTGTTCAAAAGCAGTAATCATCTTTTCAGCACTCACAAACGAGCCATGAATATCAGAAGCAAAAAATAATTTCATCATCAAAAACCAGTCATTAATACAGGTTCGAAGTCTACTCTCTGTATCATCAAATTACTATGTTATCGATATGAGACATCACCCACCACTGCAACCATACGCACTCACGCGCATAAATAATCGTGACCACACTCCGACGTCACAATATTAATAAGAGCATTTTTAGCGTTCAGTTATACTGATAATTCAACTTATATATACTATAAATAAGCGACACATCAGAATGTTAAGATGACGAACAGAAAACGGAAGATAACGATGAAGATTTTAATGACAGGCGCAACAGGCTTTATAGGACGAGCTCTTCTTCCTCATTTTAATCACGATCATGTTACGGTACTGACCCGCAACCCAACCCGTGCTTATCATCTGCTTGGTCATCATATTAATGCGGTAGACAACCTAGAGAGCTTCGACAACTTTGATGAGTTTGACGCCATCATTAACCTTGCTGGCGAACCCATCATGAACAAGCGTTGGAGCGAAAAGCAAAAGCAGAAGATCTGCCAAAGTCGTTGGGACATCACCAAGCAGTTAGTTGATAAGATCAATGCCAGCACTAACCCACCACATACCTTTATTAGCGGCTCTGCGGTTGGGATTTATGGTGATAATCAAGATAAAACCATTGATGAATCTACCCCGCTTGATATTAACGATAACGACTTTGCCCAAAACGTCTGTCACCGCTGGGAACAAATTGCCCTTGAAGCCCAATCAGAACAAACCCGTGTATGCCTTATCCGCACAGGTATCGTACTTGGCAAACAAGGCGGCGCATTAGCACGTATGTTACTGCCCTATCAATTGGGGTTAGGTGGTAAAATTGGCGATGGTAAACAGTACTTCCCGTGGATCCATATGCAAGACATGATCAAAGGCATCATCTTCTTGCTCAACCACCCAGAAGCGCAAGGTGTATTTAACTTTACTGCACCTACCCCTGTAACCAATAAAGTCTTTAGCCAAACTTTGGCAGCAACCCTAAAACGCCCACACTTTTTATTTACTCCAGTATGGGTATTAAAGCTTGGGCTTGGGGAATCAGCACAGCTATTGCTTGATAGCCAACGTGCACTGCCAAATAAATTACAGCAAGAAGGGTTTAACTTTAGCTTCCCTTGTATTGAACAAGCGTTAAAGCAGACGTTGTGCGATTGAGAAAAACAAAAACAGGGCTGAAGAGCCCTGTTGATATGCTTATTTATTAGTTATCTACTTTATCTTGTTCTTTAGGCTGGAAATCTTTCCACCAACCAATGTGATTACAATCAACACAAATCAGATCCATTGTATCCTGACCCATAATTTTCTCCTTTATTGGAGTTTTTTCTGAACCACATTGTGGACATACTGCACCTGCTCTCATAAAAACCTCAAACTGATTTAACGTGATACTTTTGTTTGCCAAACTCTTATTGGCTCACCTGTGGCTTCATCAACACAATCTAGTGTTGATACACCAAATAACTTTTCTGCAACGGCTAATGAAGCTTTATTCGAAATATCTACGCTTGTCTCAATATAATATTCATTCAGCTTTTGATTTTTTCTGAAGTATTCTAAAACTTTTTATATATAGGGAATAGTTATATTTGTCCCACGAAGCTCTGGTAGAGTTCCATAATAAAGACCAAAGCAAGGCAAGCTGTTTAACTCTTCTTTTCCGTTTAATACAACTGTCTGTAAAACTTTTAATTTATCTAATCGAGCATATGTATAACGGTAATACCCTAAAGCTACATCTCGAACGAAATATATATCATCACTGAAAGGTATACGCTTCATTCGAAATCCTTGAGAAAAAGCTAGCTCTAGTGTTTTAAACCCAGTCATTGGATCTTGATCTACATTCATAATCTCTCCCTTAAACAATATGCTCACTGTAACATAACAAGTATTCACACACTTTTTGAAGGGATAATTATGTGAATCATTTAGCAAAACGCTATGAATCGCGATTCTCAAATGAATAAAATTAAAACTATCGCAATGGCAACAACAGCTTCTTGATCTGCGAGCGTGACACTAAATACACCAGCCCTATTGCCAGCACAGGTAAGCCTAACCACATTAATGGGTGCAAGGTAAACGGCAGTTCAAAGCCTTTCACCACCAGCAAGCCGACAACAAATTCAGCGCCAATTGCTGCAATAATGCCTGCTAATAACGCAATAATGCCATATTCAAACCACAAGGTAGTGGCAATGCGTTTTCGGCTTGCACCGAGTGTACGATAAAGCTGAATTTCGGTTTGACGCTCTGAAATACTCAAGCGCAATAAGGTCATGATTAACAGCAATCCACTCAAAACACCTAAGCCAGCTAATACCGTCAGTGACCAACTCACTTGAGTTAACAAGCCTTGAATGCGTGTCGCCATCATACGCAAATCAAGCACACTCACGGTTGGGTAATTTTCAGCTAAGGTATTGAGTAAATCACTTTGCTGATCGTTTATGCGAAAACTCACTAACCATGTAGCAGGAAACGACTGCAATACATCTGGAGTGAAAATGAAATAGAAATTCGGCTTCATATTACGCCATTCTACATCACGAATGCTGTTTACTGTGGCGTTAAACTCTAACCCACCAACAGTAAAAGCTAACTTATCACCCAAATTAATATTTAGGCGTTTCGCAATACCCGACTCCACAGAAACACCAGAGTTATCTCCCCACTTACCTGTTATCACATCATTATGACTTGGTAAGGTTTCTGCCCATGTGAAGTTAAGCTCTCGTCTTAATGCGGGATCGCGTTCTGAATTACTGTTAGAAGATGCCTCTACTAATGCATCACTTTGACTTTCGTCTTCTGTTGAATAAAAACGTTGCTCGTTAATCGCAACTAATCGCCCACGGGTTACAGGATAGCCATCAGAACGGGCCAATTGATTCGCATCTAAATAAGCTAAATAGGCTTGTTGCTGCTCGGGCGCAATATTAATTGCAAACACGTTAGGCGCATCAGCAGGTAAGGTCTTTTTCCAATCCGCCAGTAGCTCGTTACGCAGTAAGCCAATCACGGCTAATAGCATTAACGAACAGGTTAATGCCGCCAATTGTGTCGCAGTTTTCGCTTTACTACGATTGACACGACTTAACGCCAACGCATAAGCAGAGCCAAACTTAATCTTCTTAAGTAATGCGATCGCTGCGATGCCAACTAAAGCCAGCAACACTAACAGTGCAACCATGCCCAATAAGGTAAGCCAAACAAACAGGTTAGTACCAATCCATGCAACGGCTGCCAGTACCGGAAAAATCAGTAACAGCCAAACAGGTGAGAATTTAGCAGTTGATACTTGGGTTGCTTGTACCGTATTCATAGCAGATGCATTGACCAAGCGAGACAGCGGAATACCCAATGCAGGCAATGAGATAAATAACGCCAATAATAAGCTGATCACTAACGGCGCAAAACCAATGCTCGGTAATTCATCAGGCAGCAATTGTTGCAATGGATAGCGCAGTAACCATTCAAGCCAAAAGCCCAAGATTAAACCCACGCCAATGGCAACTGAAAACACGACCGCAATTTGTTGTAATAACCATCGCCAGAGGAAACGGCGACTTGCGCCAAGGCTTTTCATCATCGCAACAGAGGTAATGCGGGTTGCGGCATAATGCTGACATGTAAGCACTAAAGTTGCAGATGCCATGAGTACCACTAGCACTAAAGTCAGTGATAGGTATTGCCTTGCTCGTTCAATAAAATCACCGCTGCGCCCTGCGTCGTTTTCAGTTAACCAACGTTGGCTCGGTGTTAGCGAAAATTGTTTACGAATATCAGCTAATGCTGAATCTGAACCTGAGAAGTAATAACGATAACTAAGTCTACTGCCTTCTTGAATTCCACCAATAGCTGCAATGTCTTGGTTATTAATTAGGACGGCTGGCATTTGGCTAAAAGGATTAAAAGAAAGCTCGGGATCTTCTAAGATTCGCCCACTGATGGTTAGCTCACCATCACCCACCATTAGCGTATCGCCCACTTTGACATCAAGTAGTGAAAATAAGCGTTCTGATAACCACAACTCACCGGGCTTCACATGATGCTGCACAGACTGATCTGTCGCTTGTAATCGTAAATCGCCACGTAATGGAAATTTCGCATCAACAGCTTTAACACTGACTAACTGCATACCGTTATCGCTAAATGCCATAGTACCGAAACGGGTTTGCTGTGAAGTGATTACATCTTTGATTGATAGCAACTCAAGATCGACCGCTTGAGAAGATCGCAATACCATGTCTGCGGCTAACGCAGAGCGACCTTGCGAAACTATGATCCCTTCAACTCGGCTTACCAATGCCGATAATGCAAACACACAGGCAATAATTAAGCTCAGAGCCAAGGTGACTAACCACAATTGTCCTTGGCGGATTTCACGCCACGCCCAACGCAAAAAGAATGGACGTTTTTTCATAGAAAGAGGATCACTTAGCATGACGTTCATCCCTCGCAAGTTTGCCGTTATCTAATCGCATTACCCGATCGCAACGAGCCGCTAACGCATCGTCATGGGTGACAAGCACCAGTGTTGTACCGCTGTTTTTATTAAGTTCAAACAGTAGCTCAATGATCATTGCTGCGGTGTGCTGATCAAGGTTTCCCGTTGGCTCATCAGCAAACAAGATTTTAGGTTTGATCATAAATGCACGAGCTAGCGCGACGCGTTGTTGCTCTCCGCCTGATAATTGGCTTGGTAAGTGCGTTTCTCGCCCTTTTAATCCCACAACCGCAAGCAATTCTTTTGCTCGCTCAATGTCTACTTCATTGTCTTGGATCAGACACGGCAAGGTAACGTTCTCCAGCGCATTCAACGTTGGGAGTAATAAGAAGTTTTGAAATACAAAACCAATAGATTCACTACGAAGTTGAGCGCGTTGCTCATCATCTAACGTAGAAAGGTTATGACCAAGCAGCTCTATTTCACCTTGTGTCGGCACATCAAGCCCTGCCAGTAATGTCATCAAGGTTGACTTACCTGCACCAGAGACACCGACAAGAGCAATAGATTCACCTTGCTCGACCTCAAGCGAAACATCCTGCAAAATAGTCATCGGCGACAAGGTAGTCGTGACCTGTTTTGATACAGAGTGCGCTTTAATTACGGAGACAGACATGATACGAATCCTTTCATTGTTGATGCTGGTGTTTTCATCCACCGCATTGAGTCAAACACTGTTAATCCTTGGCGATAGCCTCAGTGCCGGTTACCAGATGCCAGCAGAAAAAAGCTGGCCTGCACTGCTTCCCCCTTTATTAGCACAACAAGCACAGCCAACAACGGTAATAAATGCGAGTATCTCTGGTGATACCAGTGGTAACGGTCTTGCGCGATTACCTAAATTACTAAAACAACATAAACCGGATTTTGTTTTAATCGAATTAGGTGCGAATGACGGTTTACGTGGCTTCCACCCTAAAATATTACGTAATAACCTCAGCCAAATGATCACTGAGATCGAAAAAGTGGGATCACAGCCGCTATTAATGCAAATTGAAGTCCCACCTAATTATGGCAAACGCTATAACGAGCTGTTTCGTAATACTTATCCGTCATTAAGCGAAGCAACTAATGTACCTTTATTACCCTTTTTTCTGGTTGATATTATTGTCAAACCAGAGCTGATGATGAAAGATGGTCTGCACCCAACCGCAGAAGCACAACCACTTATTGCTCAGTTTATGGCAAAACACCTTCAACCTTATCTCAACAAGGAAAGCGCACAGTGACACAATCTATTTTAATTACCGGATGTAGCTCTGGTATTGGTTATTACTGTGCGAAAGCACTGACCGAGCAAGGCTTCAATGTGGTTGCCAGTTGCCGCAAAACAGAAGATGTAGAAAGGCTTAAGCAAGAAGGCATTCGCTGTGTTCAATTGGATGTCACGTCTGAACAATCCATCACAGATGGTTTACAACAAGCGCTTGCTATAACAGGCGGTTCGATTGATGTGTTATTCAATAATGCCGCTTACGGACAACCGGGCGCATTGGAAGATTTACCAACATCTGCCCTACGTCAGCAGTTTGAAGCGAATTTCTTTGGTTGGCATGAACTGACTAAACAAGTGATCCCACTGATGCTTGCCCAAGGCCGCGGCAAGATTGTGCAAAACAGCTCCGTGCTTGGTTTGGTTGCGATGAAATACCGTGGCGCATATAACGCCAGCAAATTTGCCATTGAAGGTTATACCGATACCTTACGTTTAGAACTCGCCAATACCCCAATTACGATTTCACTCATTGAGCCGGGACCAATTGAAAGCCAATTTCGAGCTAATGCAAAGCGCATGTTTGAACGTCATATTGATATGGAGAAGTCTCGCCATTATGACAACTACCAAGACACCCTATCTCGCCTTGGAAAAGAAGAAGTGACTAATAAGTTCACCTTAAAACCTGATGCCGTATTATGCCCATTATTAGACGTCATTAATAGCTCTCACCCAAAATCACGCTATTACGTGACACAACCGACCTACATTTTTGGTTTCTTGCGCCGTATATTACCGACATCATTACTTGATAAACTATTGATAAAAAGCAACTAAACCATCATCTCGCTGCTTAATATTAGGTATTTTAAGCAGCATTATCACTCTGTTAAAATTGGTGATAAAAACAACATTTATAAAATTAGAATAATAATAAATAGCTATTATTTAGTAACTAAAGTGTCATAAATAGCCCATATCCTCTTTGAGGATCGACTAAGCGACAAAAATCATAAGACGTAATATTACTGTCATATAAGCAACGTAAAGTAGCAACATCTCTTAAGCTAACTCTCTTGGTTAGTTTTTCTTCATAGCTCAAAAGGTGTATGTATGACGTTGCGCCAAATTAACTTACTTTGTGCTTGTATCACCCTTGCTCTTTTACTGACATTTGGTAATTAATGCTCTAGTGAATCACTCACTTGAGCATTTTTTACTTTTCGCTATCTCGACTCATGCTTTTCAACGATAGCTGCTTGATCCACATCGATTCATCCCCATATATTTGATATAGCCTTCAAATAGCCAATGGATCGAATTACATGTACCAAAATACAGCGCTAGAAATTAACGAACAAAATCTGCAACAGGTTATTGAGCAGTCAATGCAAACGCCTGTTGTTATCAGCTTTTGGGCGCCATCGATGCCTGAAACGCTAGAAGTTAACGCCACACTTGAAAAACTTGCCCGTGAATACCAAGGGCAATTTGTTCTGGCAACATTAAACTGTGAAACCCAACAAATGGTGGCATCGCAGTTTGGTGTTCGCGGCTTACCAACAGTCGCGCTATTTAAAAACGGTCAACCAACCGATGGCTCTGCAGGTCCACAAACCGAGCAAAGTCTACGTGAAATGCTAACCCGCCATTTGCCAAGCCAAGAAGAACTGGCATTAAAACAAGCATTAGTATTGGTTGATAATAAAGATTACGCTCAAGCCCTACCGCTACTGCGCCAACTTGCAGCTACGCAACCAAACGATAGTTTGGTCAATTTAGCGATTGCTGAATGTTTAATTGAAACGGCGCTATTTGATGAAGCAGAGCCGATCCTTGCTACGATTCCTATGCAAGATCAAGATGCACACTATAAGAGCTTAGTGGCGAGATTAGAACTACACAAACAAGCAGGTAATTCACCAGAGATCCAACAGCTTGAGCAAAAGTTAGCAGCTGATCCTGATAACGTAGAACTACGTTATGAATTAGTGATTCAATATAGCCAAGTGAACCGTAATGAAGAAGCGTTAGAGCTATTGATTGCGATTCTACGCAAAGACATGAACTATTCAGAGGGTAACGCGAAGAAGACCATGATGGATATTTTAACTGCATTAGGTCAAGGCAACCCAATGGCGGCATCTTACCGTCGTCAGCTTTACTCATTAATGTATTAATTACTTATTTAATTAGGTATCAGCAACTAAATACAAACAGCTGATATTAAAAAGCCCGATACGCTTTAACTACATAGAGTTAGCATATCGGGCTTTTTCGTATTCGCTTAACGCAGTAAATTACTTCTTACGATCGCGTAGTGCATTCGTTAGACGCTTACGTTGACGCTCTTGAGAAACCGTTAGCTTTTGCTTCTTGGTTTCAAATGGGTTTTCGCTGTTCTGAAATTGAATACGAATTGGTGTACCCATCATTTCTAATGACTTACGGTAGTAGTTCATTAGGTAACGCTTATAAGAGCCCGGCAGTTCATTCACCTGGTTACCGTGAACCACGATAATTGGTGGGTTGTAACCACCTGCGTGCGCATATTTTAATTTCACACGGCGACCACGGATCATTGGTGGCTGGTGATCGTCTTGTGCCATTTGCATAATACGTGTTAGTAGAGAGGTACTAATACGCTTAGTTGCAGATTGGTACGCTTCAATCACTGACTCGTATAAGTGACCCACGCCTGTACCGTGAAGTGCAGAAATGAAGTGAATACGTGCAAAGTCAACGAAACCTAAACGGCGATCTAGCTCAGATTTAACACGCTCTTTCACGTCGTTATCCAAACCATCCCACTTATTCACAGCGATAACCAATGAACGACCTGCATTTAGCGCAAAACCTAATAAACTTAGATCTTGATCTGAAATGTTTTCGCGCGCATCGATAACTAGCAATACAACGTTTGCATCTTCAACTGCTTTTAGCGTTTGAATAACAGAGAACTTCTCTACCGCTTGGTGCATGTTCTTACGACGACGGATACCCGCAGTATCGATCAGAACGTACTCTTGACCATCACGCTCCATTGGAATGTAGATAGAATCACGCGTCGTTCCCGGCATATCGTAAACAACCACGCGCTCTTCACCGAGAATACGGTTAGTTAGCGTTGATTTACCAACGTTTGGACGACCAATGATCGCCATCTTAATTGGTTGCTCTTGTAGGCGTTTGTAAGCCGCTTCCGCATCTTCTTCAGAAAGGTTCGCTTTCTCGATGTCTTCAACAGAAGTTAAATCTTCAATTGAAACTTCAGGCTCTTCACCTTCAGCAAGCTCTGCTTTTTTCATGTTTTCTGCAAACGGCGCTAGTGCACGCTCCATTAATGCAGTTACACCACGGTTTTGCGCTGCTGCAATTTGGTACATTGCATCAACACCTAGGCTCCAGAATTCAGCACATGCGCTATCTGCATCAATACCATCAACCTTGTTTACAACAAGGAAGGTAGGCTTTTCACGGCTACGTAAATGCTTAGCAATCGCTTCATCAGCAGACGTTAAGCCTGCACGACCATCAACAAGGAACAGAACAACATCAGCTTCTTCAATCGCTGCTAATGACTGCTCAGCCATTTTTGTTTCAACGCCTTCTTCAGTACCATCAATACCGCCGGTATCGATAACAATGAATTCGTGCTCTTCTAGCTCTGCTCTACCGTATTTACGATCCCTAGTTAAGCCAGGAAAGTCAGCAACAAGTGCATCCCTTGTGCGAGTAAGACGATTAAATAGCGTCGATTTACCCACGTTCGGGCGCCCGACTAGGGCAACAACAGGAATCATAACTACCTCTTACTTTTCATAGTCTTATTGACATTCTTACCGTTCATTCTTGCCTCCAGCCTATATTTTTATAAGCCTTCATCCGACAATAATATCTACAACGGATATAACAACAACGGCTCCAACTACTTATCGCAGTTGGAGCCGACAAATTTAATCTAGCGACATTATACCGATTTATTGCGGTATTTGCATTTTGTTGATTTCACCATCACGGGTCACAACAATAAAGCCATTATTGTCTAGTGCGACAGGCGGTACAGCAATACCACTGCTGTCAATTTTCTCTTGTGAAACGAACTCGCCGTTCTGAGTATCTAGCCAGTGTAGGTAACCTTCAGCATCACCCACCACTACATAGCCATCAATCATCGCAGGTGCGCTTAACTGACGGTATTGTAGATCTGTGTTTTGCCATAACTCAGTACCGCTACGTGCATCGACTGCTACAACATGATCTTTCGCTGTTACTAAGAATAGCTCACTACCATCAACAATAAAGTTTGTTGCTGAAGAATAGTTACGTTTCCAAACAATTTGTCCAGAACGTAGATCGATTGATACTAATGTACCGTTGTAACCCACTGCAAATAGACGATCACCAGCAATAACAGGAGAAGCATCAACATCAACTAAGCGATCAATTTCTGTTGAGCCTTTTGGTGCAGCAATTGATTGTTGCCACAGCAGGCGACCATCAGACATTAATGCGCCCGCTAAACGACCGTTTGCTAAGCCCCAGAATACACCACCAGAAACAGCGACAGGTGAGCTATCACCACGTAGTGTCAAGGTTGGTACTTCGTTGCTTACTTGCCATTTTGACGTGCCAGTTTCAACATCTAGTGCTTGTAATACACCACTGCTGGTATTTACAACAACTAAACCATCAGCAACAAGCGGTTTTGCTAATACTTCACCAGCAACCGTTGTACGCCAAACTTCTTTACCTGTTTCAGCATCTAATGCGATAACTTTCGCATTTTCAGTGCCAACAAAAACTTTGCCATCACCTAATACTAAACCGCCAGAAAGCTTCGCACTGTTGTCGCCTTCAAGATCGGTTTCCCACTCAACTTTACCTGTTGCTGGGTTTAGTGCTTCGATAAGACCTGCACGGTCAGCAACGAAAACTTTATCCAAACCTACAGCAGGCGTTAGTTTTGAGTAGTAGCCATTTACGCCATCACCGACGCTACGGCTCCAATCTGTTTTTGGTGTGAAAGTATTATCAACTTTTGGCAATGGTGCCATTTTAATTGAATCAACTTCACTCGCACAACCTGATAGCACACTTACTGCAACAGCAACGGCTAAAACACGTTTTAACACTTTTTGCATCGTCATCTGCCTTATTGCGCTAAATCATCAAGCTTCATTTGCAATGCAGGTGATGAACCGTCTTGCTGAGCTTCTACATAAGCTTCACGTGCGCCTGTGATATCGCCTTTTTGTAGCAAAATATCACCACGTAGTTCAGCAACTTTTGATTTCCAGCTTGGTACTGTTACTTTCTTAAGTTCAGCCAATGCTTCATCAAATTTTTGCTGTTCTGCATAAATACGAGCTAAACGTGTTGTTGCTAAAGGTAGAATCGCTTCGTCTTTAGTATTGTTAAGCACCCATTGAAGTTGCTCAACAGCGCCATTCAGATCTTTATTCTCAACCTGAACTTTTGCTAGCTGTAATGCTGTAAGCACTGCGTATTGACTGCCTTTGTTGGCATCAATAAATGTTTTCGCTTCAGCGACTGCGTCTTTGCTGTTTTCATCAAGCGCAGAAACAACTTGTGTGTAGCTATCCGATGCAACGTGTTTTGCAGCATGTACTTCAGACTGGTAGTAACGCCAGCCCCAAAGACCACCTAAACCAATCACGGCACCTAGAACAACGGCTTTGCCGTTCTCTTGCCACCACGATTTAATCGCTTCAACCTGTTGTTCTTCTGTGGCGTAGTCGTTCACTTCCTGTCCTCTCTTAAATCAGTGCTGCCAGTTTTGCAGCAACCTCATCCTGTGCCATGGTCGTCTGCTCACCGCCGTGTAAGTCTTTTACCACTACGGTGTTTTCAGCAATTTCATTTTCCCCAAGAACTAATGCAACAGCTGCGCCAACGTTGTCTGCGCGCTTAAATTGCTTCTTGAAGTTACCGCCACCAAAGTGCGTCATTACACGTAAACCTGATACTTCAGTACGTAGCTTCTCAGCCAGTGTCATACCTGCAGCCAGTGTACCTTCACCCGCTGTTACCACGTAAACGTCTACTGAACGACGAACTTCGTCTTGTTCTAGTGCTTCCATTAGTAATACTAGGCGCTCAAGACCCATTGCAAAACCAACAGAAGGTGTCGCTTTACCACCTAGTTGTTCAACTAGACCATCGTAACGACCGCCACCACAAACAGTACCTTGTGCGCCAAGGCTCTCTGTGATCCACTCAAATACAGTACGGTTATAGTAGTCTAAACCACGTACAAGACGTTCATTTACTTGGTATTTGATGCCAGCAGCGTCTAATAGTTCACATAAACCGTCAAAGTGTTCTTTAGATTCTGGATCTAAGTACTCAGAAAGCTTAGGCGCATCAACTAGGATTTCTTGAATAGCTGCATTCTTAGTATCTAGTACACGTAATGGATTGGTGTACATGCGACGTTTTGCATCTTCATCAAGCACATCTAAGTGTTGCTCAAGGAAAGCAATTAATGCTTTACGGTATTCTGCACGCGCTTCTAATGAGCCGATTGAGTTCAACTCTAGACGAACGTGTTCATGAATACCTAACTCACGCCATAGACGTGCAGTCATCATGATAAGTTCAGCGTCGATATCAGGACCGTTAAGACCAAATACTTCCACACCTACTTGGTGGAACTGACGGTAACGACCTTTCTGTGGGCGCTCATGACGGAACATTGGACCAATGTACCAAAGACGCTGTTCTTGGTTGTATAGCAAACCATTTTGAATACCAGCACGCACACAACCTGCTGTACCTTCAGGGCGCAGTGTTAGGCTATCGCCATTGCGATCTTCAAAAGTGTACATTTCTTTTTCAACAACGTCGGTCACTTCACCGATCGCACGTTTAAACAAATGTGTTGATTCAACAATCGGCATACGAATTTCGTTATAACCGTATGCACTGATCACTTGTTTAACAGTACCTTCGACTTTTTGCCAAAGTGGAGATTGTGTTGGAAGGCAGTCGTTCATGCCTCGAATTGCTTGAATTTGTTTCGCCACGTTTATTCTCGTTAACCGCTGGGAATTGGAATCGAATATATAATGTCTTTATGAAATAGTGAACCATGCTCAATCATTATGAGCATGGTTTTTTGATTATATATCTTGTTGTTTTACATCAATGCGGTTGTTTTGATCTAACATTGATGCCTTTGCTCGAATTTTACTCTCAAGCTGATCAATCACATTGTCGTTATCAAAGCGCTCTTTTTGACGGATACCGTCTTCATAGAAAGCACTCTTACGGTTACCGCCTGCAATACCTAAATGAGAAACTTCTGCTTCACCTGGACCGTTTACTACACAACCAATCACTGAAACATCCATTGGTACCACGATATCTTCGAGACGTTGCTCTAGCTCATTAACAGTACCGATCACATCAAACTCTTGGCGTGAACATGTTGGACAAGCAATAAAGTTGATGCCACGAGAACGGATGCGCAGTGATTTTAAGATATCAAAACCAACTTTGATTTCTTCAACCGGATCAGCTGCAAGAGAAATACGTAATGTATCACCGATACCTTCCGCTAGAAGCATACCTAGACCAACCGCAGATTTAACAGAACCTGCACGCGCACCACCCGCTTCAGTGATACCAAGGTGAAGAGGCTGAACAATTTGCTTTGCTAGTAAACGGTAAGATTCAACAGCAAGGAAAACATCAGAGGCTTTTACGCTAACTTTGAATTGATCAAAGTTCAGACGATCTAAAATTTCTACGTGACGCATTGCTGATTCAACTAAAGCTTGCGGTGTAGGTTCACCGTACTTCTGCTGAATATCTTTTTCTAAAGAGCCACCGTTAACGCCGATACGAATAGGAATGTTCTTGTCACGAGCACATTCAACCACAGCGCGAATACGATCTTCACGACCGATATTACCTGGGTTAATACGCAGACAATCTACGCCATATTCTGCAACTTTAAGTGCAATGCGGTAATCAAAATGAATATCAGCAACAAGCGGTACATTGACTTGTTGTTTGATCACTTTGAATGCTTCCGCTGCATCCATTGTCGGTACAGAAACACGGACAATATCAGCACCAACTTTTTCTAATGCCTTGATCTGTGCAACAGTCGCTTCGACATCTGTTGTACGCGTGTTGGTCATCGACTGAACGGCGATAGGTGCACCATCGCCAATAGGCACATTACCTACGTAAATTCGGCTCGATTGACGGCGTATAATTGGTGATTCGTTATGCATTGCTCTTTCTCTAAATTACTGCGGCAACTTAAGCGTTACTGGCTTAGATGCTGGGTAACGACTTAAATCAAAAGGTTGACCTTTGATGTTAATTTTAACGGCACTTGGTGCGCCAAGTCGAACGCGAAATGGTGCTTTACCTTCTAAATCTAAAACTTGACCGGCTTTCTTAATACCAGAGTCTAATCGCTTACCAGTCGCGTCACGGACATCAATCCAACAATCGGCAGAAAAAGCTAACTGAAGCTGAGGAGCATCAGCGTTTTGCTCTGTTGTTTCAGCTGGCATTGCATCTGTTGTTGCAGTCGTCGCTTCAGCGGTTGTCGCTGGAGCATTAGCACTGTCAGCAGGTGTTGCTGTTGAAGGATCAGAAGTCGGTGCTGCCGTTTGTGCCGCGTTTGATGTTGTTGATTCAGTGCTTGTAGGCGTTGTTGCCGTTGCTTCTGCTGGCTGCACTGTAGTATCCGTTGTCGCGGAATGATCAACATTGGTATCCACCGTCGCAGGTTTCGTTACGCTGATGGTTGCATCATCATTTGTTAAGGTTGTCACAATCGCCGAATCTTCACCCTGCTCTTGTTTTTCATGAGCAACAGTTTGATCTGCGGTTGTGTTTAAAGCATTGGTATTTTGATCAAGATGGATGTTCTGCCACCACCAAACAGCGGTCACACCTACAAAAACAGCCGCAAGGATCCAAGTGAGTCCCATAATACGGCTGTCATGTGCTTCACGTTTAGTTCGGCGAGAGAAACTCTGCATTTCTTGTGCTTTTGGCTTGGCGTGACCGCATTTATCCAACAGAGCAAGAACAGCATTTTCTTCTAAACCCACATATTTTGCGTATGAACGCACATAGCCACGCGTAAACGTGGCTAGTTGGGCTTGATCAAAACGGTTGTTTTCAATGTCATCAATAACAGAAAGACGTAACCTTAGACGGTTAGCAATATCCTTTTGTGAATAGCCAAGTTGCTCTCGAGCTTGACGCAATACGTCACCAGGAAGCTGATTCCCTTCTGTTATTTTTTGTTCTTCGTTATTTTCAGTATTCATTGGCCAAATAATTCTGATATTGCAGAGAATCTGGGTATTTCTCTTTCAGCAAAATAGCGTATTTGTTTGCCTGAGTTAAACGTCCAGCTTGTTTTTCCAACTGAATGAGTAACCACAAACTGTCTGCTGTGTACCCATATCTCTTATTAAATTTGAATAACTGTACGCGAGCATCTTTAAAATTGTTGGTCTCAATCTCAACTTGCGCCAGTTGCAACATAGATCTCGGACGATTCGGGTCATGGGCAAGCGCATTTTCAAAATAACCCGTTGCGGCTTCTAAATTGCCCTGCTTACGACTACATAAGCCTGCGTTTTCATAACTTGCCGAAATCAAATAATAATAAGGTTGTTCAATCGCTCTAACAAAAGCGGCAATGGCTTCATCGTAGCGCCCTTCACTACACAAGAATACACCATAGTTGTTTAAGACATCGCCATTTTTAGGTGAATATCTTAATGCTTGTTTGTACATCTTTTCTGCAGCGTCTTTATCACCAACTTTCTGATAATAATAAGCCATTGCGTTTTGTGCACGGTAGTAGGATGGATCATACTTTAACGCTAGTTCCAAATTTTCTCGTGCACGTTCCCACTGACCCTCTTTTAAATAATTCAGGCCGAGGTTTAATCTCGCTTCTGAGGCAGCTTTAGCATCAAATTCTCTACCATTATCTGCCACTTCTACTGTGGCACAGCCTGTAAATAACAGGCATGACAATAGTGGGTATACGCTCCATCGCATCATTTTTGCTCACCTCAACATCCATGTGAAATTACGCAGTTATTTATAGAAGTCTGTTTTTAGACCGCTTTTACTGCAATTTGTTCACCCGCATTCAATTTAGCTTGGGTGCGCTTGGTACGGTCGATGACATCACCAACTAGCTGACCACAAGCAGCATCAATATCATCACCACGCGTTTTACGAACAGTGACTGTAAAATCGTATTCCATCAGTGTTTTCATAAAACGGTCAATACGAGAATTGCTTGGCTTCTTATATGGTGAACCTGGGTACGGGTTAAACGGAATTAAGTTAATTTTCGCTGGTGTATCTTTTAATACCTTCGCTAATTGACGCGCATGTTCCATGTCGTCATTAACATGATCCAACAATACATATTCTACCGTTACTCGACCACGGTTCGCATTCGTTGAATTCACATAACGGCGAACTGCGTCCAAAAATGTTTCAATATCCCAACGGTTATTGATTGGCATGATTTGCGAACGTAGTTCATCTGTTGGTGCGTGCAATGAAATAGCAAGTGCCACGTCAATGTTACCGATCATTTGCTCAAGGCCTGATACTACACCTGATGTTGATACAGTTACACGACGCTTTGATAAACCAAAACCTAGATCATCAAGCATAATTTCTAATGCAGGGATCAGGTTTTTCATATTTAATAATGGCTCGCCCATACCCATCATTACAACGTTAGTAATTGGACGACGACCCGTTTCTTTTTGTACGCCGATTTCTTTCGCCGCACGCCATACCTGACCAATGATTTCAGATACACGTAAATTACGGTTAAAGCCTTGCTGTGCCGTTGAGCAAAATTTACATTCCAATGCACAACCTACTTGTGATGAAACACATAGCGTTGCACGATCTTCATCAGGAATGTAAACCGTTTCAACGTCTTGATCACCAACACGCATCGCCCATTTGATGGTACCGTCAGCTGAGTGTTGCGCTTCAGAAACATAAGGCGCACGAATTTCAGCAACACGCTTTAATTTCTCGCGCAGCTTTTTGTTGATGTTGGTCATTTGATCGAAGTCATCACAACCGAAATGATAAATCCATTTCATGATCTGATCTGCACGGAATGGCTTCTCATTAAGTTCTTCGGCAAAGTATTTACGCAGACCTTTGCGATCGAAATCCAGCAGATTGATTTTGACAGTTGTCATCGGTTGGTGCCTCACTAAAAATGACTATTGCTGCGCCTAAATAATCAGGTATTAAATGCAGACGTGATTATCTCGGGTTTAAGGCGCGAAATTGTACAGCCTTTACGGCATGGTTTCCACATGTTCACTCTATGGTTATTCTAGTGTTGCCAATTTAAAAACGCCACAGACAACAACGGGAAGCCTAAGCTTCCCGTTAAAAACATGATTAATCTATTCTTTCGCTAAAACCTAAGCCATCTGCTTAACATTGCTCGTCATAGATTTTTAACCATTAATTAGCCTCGTGGGCAAATTTCATCTTCAGCAAAGAAGTAGGCAATTTCACGCGCTGCAGATTCTGGGCTATCAGAACCATGTACAGAGTTATGACGCATGCTTAATGCAAAATCACTACGAATAGTGCCACACGCCGCTTCTTCTGGGTTTGTTTTACCCATTAATTCACGGTAACGCACGATCGCATTTTCGCCTTCTAACACTTGTACCATCACAGGACCTGAAGTCATGAATGCCACCAAGTCATCAAAGAAAGGTTTACCTTCATGCTCAGCGTAAAAACCTTGTGCTTTTGCACTGTCTAAATGCACCATTTTGGCAGCAACAATTTTCAATCCTGCATTTTCAAAACGCTGGTAGATCGCACCGATTAAGTTACGCTTTACCGCATCTGGTTTTACGATTGAGAAAGTTCTTTCGATTGTCATTATTATCGTTTCCTTTTGAGTCTTATTGCTTCCAACAAACAAAAAATGTTAGTTACAGCAACAAACCAGCAATATTAGCAAGACCTAACCCCGTTGCGCCAGCAGCCCAGCGCGGATCAGCACCATCACGGAAACTTGCTGCCAAATCGAAATGGATCCAACGGCTATTTTCTGTATCCACAAAACGCGATAAGAATGCCGCAGCATTTGATGCGCCTCCCATACCACCGCCTTTTTGTACTCGGCTATTGGCAGTATCTGCATAAGGCGATGGGCAATATTCCTGATGCCATTTTTCCAATGGTAACGGCCATGCCGGCTCATTCACCAATTCAGATAATTGCTGTGCTTGTTGTAATAATGGCTTATCTAACCCAAAGATAGCATTATAGTCACTTCCCACGGCTACCATCGCAGCCCCAGTTAATGTTGCGGCATCAATGATAAGTGGTGCGCCTGTCTCTGAGGCTGCAATTAAACCATCAGCCAACACTAAACGCCCTTCGGCATCGGTATTTACGATTTCCACCGTAACACCATTTTTATAACTTAGCACATCACCAAGCTTATAAGCGTTACCTGATACAAGGTTTTCGGCACAACATAAGATCAGCTTCACACGTTGGGACAAACCTTGCTCAATAGCATAGCCAAGTGCTGCCGTTACAGTCGCAGCACCACCCATATCACACTTCATTGTTACCATGCCTGCACTTGGCTTTATACTGTAACCACCTGAATCGAAAGTGATCCCTTTACCAACTAAACACGCAGATACTGGCGCTTTAGGATCCCCTGTTGGGTTGTAATCAACCGTTAGCATGACCGGTGGTCGAGTACTACCACGACCTACGCTATGAATACCAATCCAACCATCAGCCAGCAGCTCTTCGCCAACAATTTCTTCGGCATGGATGTTATCGCCAGCAATGTTTTTAAGAAAACTTACCGCTTCTTGCGCTAGTTTTTGAGGGTACATATCTTCAGGAGTGGCGTTCACCATAGAACGTAACCAATCTGAACACTGACGGCGGGCATTTAATAGCTCTAACTCATCCTCATCAATCGACGCCCATTGAATATCAACATGTGCCATGGTTGCTGCAAAACCACAATAGAACGCCCATTGACGTTCATAGTTCCAACCTTCACCAACCAGGCGAACAGCCAGTGCACCTTGCGACTGAATTTGACGGCCCGCTTGTTGAATGCGACGCAGTGGAAAATCACTACGATAGTGCACTGTTGCACTGTCTGACTCGTAACTTAACAGTGAATTTAATCCCCAAGGGCCATTAGCTTCTTCATTTGATAGATACACATTGAGCATGATGTGATTTCCTTTCTTATTCTGATAATGCAAAAAGCCTTCTTGCAGTAAGAAGGCTTTTAATATTAAGGCGTGACTTATTTAGTTAGAATATTTGCAAGTGTTCTTACACCCATACCTGTTGCACCCGCTGACCACTGATCATTGGCGCTCTTACGAAAAGTGCCACTAGCATCTATGTGCATCCAGCCTTTCTTATAATCATCAACGAAGTATGACAAAAACGCTGCCGCAGTACTTGCGCCAGGCATAAACTCACCACTAGAGATATTAGCAAGATCGGCAAAATTAGATGGCAGCATGTTACGGTGCATATCCGCTAACGGCAGCGGCCACATACCTTCATTTTCTTCAGCAGCGGCAGTTAATGCCTGGTGTGATAACTCAGCATCAAAACTCAATAATGCGTGGTAGTCATTACCCAATGCCATTTTCGCAGCACCGGTTAAGGTTGCGCAATCAATCACAATCTCTGGATTCTGGCTATTGGCGTAAATCAAACCATCAGCCAAGACTAAACGCCCTTCAGCATCGGTATTTAAAATTTCAACTGTTGTACCGTTTTTGTACTTAATAATATCGCCAAGTTTTAATGCGCGACCTGAAATCATGTTTTCTGCACAACACAGCACTAATTTAATGCGCTTATTTAAACCACGTGCCATCGCTAATGCTAAACCGCCAGTTGCTAGTGCAGCACCGCCCATGTCAGCTTTCATTGCTGTCATACCGCCAGACGGTTTGATGCTGTAACCACCAGAATCAAATGTAATACCTTTACCTACTAAACATGCAAAGACTGGTGCATCTGCATCCCCTGTTGGGTTGTAATCAAGGCGAAGCATTGCAGGACGGTGATCTGAACCTCGGCCTACAGCATGAATACCATTCCAGCCTTCATCTAATAAATCATTACCTTTAATGATCTTGTAGGTCACATGTTCTGGCGCAAGAGATTTAATAAACTCACCCGCACGTGCCGCTAACTGTGATGGGCGTACCACGTCTGCAGGTTGATTAATGATTTCGCGTACCCACTCAGTCGCTTTTAAACGTGCTGTAAGCTCAGCTTCATCACTGTCACTTAGCGCAGGCCATGTAACAGTATTACCCGGTTTAGAGTTACGGTGACCTTGGATAAATGCCCACACCTTTTCTAAATCCCAACCTTCGCCAGAAAGCGTAACCTGCTTAATGCCTTGCGCATCTAACTTACGCGCTGCACGCTGAAGATTACCCAAAGTGTCATTTTCTGTTAGATGCACAACTGCACCTTCAGGGCCAAAACTGACTAACGCATTATTACCCCATTGGGCATCCGCTGCCTGTTGAGAAAGAGAAACAGCCATGATCGTCGACATTTAAAACTCCTTGAATGTAGCAACAATGAGCATGCTAAAGAAATAAACTCGTTGTCGTTTTGAATATGTATACCCAAGTAACTTCAAAATGCAGTGTTCAGCGAGACGACCTTAGTTCTCAGGCGCGGCAACGATTCGTAGATATAGTGGTTCTATATTGAGAATCGTTAACAAAGTCTGAGAGCTAAGGACGCTCGCCCTTTGGGAGCGTGTCACTGAGCCGACTTCTTGCGTCAGACAACTTGGAAAGAGCTCGCTATTCCGCTTCGTTGCCTTCCTTGAATTCAACTCAGTGACTTCGCTCTGAATCAAGCATATTGAAGTCACTTGGGTATAGATAGTTATGGGGGTAAAGCGAGATAATTGCAATGCAATAAAGAGAAGAATTAGCAATTCTCACTGGAGGAGAAAACAAAAAAGCACCTAATTAAATTGTTTACAATCAATTAGATGCTTCTCTTTTAAATAGCCTTACTATTCAGCTTCTTCAATCCAACACATTTGTACGGCTTCTAATACCCTTTCACTACAATGGCTTGGTTCATCATCAAACTCATCTAACGCGAGGATCCATTCACGTAACTCAGTAAAACGGATTTGTGTGGGATCAATATCGGGATACTTTTCAAATAGTTCAATGGCGATATCGAGTGAATCTGTCCATTTCAAGCTCATAACTCTTCCTTCTTCATGTCTTGATAAGTCACTTAATAATAACGCTGAGATGAAAAAAAAGACTACCCTCAGGCCTGTCTCTTATACACAAATCCCTAAGCCAATGCTTGGGGATTTTTTTTGAACTAATTTTATGTTTCATGATCTGATCATCTAAGCAATGATAAGGATGATTATGATGACCTATATAGAACCCACTCTTTGGACACAAAAACAATTCGGTCAAGCCGATCTTAATGACCCAAGACGAACTCAAAGACTCGTCACTCTAGCGGCCTCACTGGCTGAGCAACCTGGTATACCTGTCTCAAAACTCATCATCTCCCCAGCCGATATGGAAGGGGCTTATCGTTTTATTCGTAATGAACAAATCAAAGCAGAAGATATTGCAGAAGCCGGATTTTATGTCACAGCACAAGAAGCTTTAGAGCAACAAACACTGCTTGCATTAGAAGATACTACTTCGCTAAGTTATTCACATCGCAGCATACGAGATGATCTCGGGCACTCTAATCAAGGTAATCGACACCGAGCAATGTTCGTTCACTCAACCTTGCTTTTTGCTCCCGAAACTCACACTGTAGTTGGTTTAATCGAACAGCAACGCTGGACACGAGATATTGAAAAACGTGGTCAAAGACACCAGCACGCAACTCGACCGTACAAAGAAAAAGAAAGTTATAAATGGGAACAAGCATCTCGACATGTCGCAGAGCGACTAGGCGATAAAATGTCAGATATTATTTCTGTGTGTGATAGAGAAGCCGATTTATTCGAGTACCTCACTTACAAGCACGAGCAACAACAACGATATATCGTTCGTTCAATGCAAAGTCGCTGTATTGAGGAGCATGATAATCGTCTTTATGACTACGCTTCCAAGTTGTTATCAGCAGGAAGCAAAGAGCTAAAAATACCGCAAAAAGGCGGTCGTAAGTCCCGCACGGCTCATCTAGACATCAAATATGCCCCCGTGACACTTAAGTCTCCCGCCAATAAAAAAGAGTTCGATAATATTCATCTCTACTATGTCGGATGTATAGAGCAAGGTGAAAGTGACGATAAACTCGCGTGGCATTTACTGACATCAGAGCCAGTAACAAATAAAGAAGAAGCACTTAAAATCGTCAGTTATTATGAGCGTCGTTGGCTGATAGAAGATTTTCACAAGGTTTGGAAAAGTGAAGGCACGCAAGTTGAACAATTGAGAATGCAAAGTAAAGATAACTTAGAAAGGCTCAGTGTTATTTTGGCTTTTATTGCCACTCGTTTACTCCAGCTAAGGTTTATGAACGAATCTGAAGCGTTATCCAATAACAGTTGTGAATTGGTGTTAAAAGGTAAGTCGTGGAAGCTCATGTGGTTAAAATTGGAGAAGAAAGCGTTGCCGAAAGACGCGCCGAATATATCATGGGCTTACAGAGGCATAGCCCAGTTAGGAGGTTGGAAAGATACCAAGCGGACAGGTCGTGCTTCTATAAAGACATTATGGCAAGGATGGTTTAGGTTACAAACCATCCTTGAAGGATATGAATTAGCTAAGTCTCTTGAACACAATGACTTGTGATCAAGAGACAGACCCTCAGGCAGCCTTTTTTACAACTTAGTGATTTTCAGACGCAAGGTTTAGCGTGTAGCGTGGAATTTCCACCACTAAATCTTCATCTGCAACACGTGCTTGACAGCCAAGACGCGATTCAGGCTCAAGACCCCATGCCTTATCTAGCATATCATCTTCTAATTCATCACTTTCTTCTAGTGAATCAAAGCCTTCACGGATCACTACGTGACAAGTAGTACATGCACAAGATTTTTCACACGCATGTTCAATACCAATGCCGTTACGTAACGCTACATCAAGGACAGTTTCACCCGCTTCAGCTTCTAATACTGCACCTTCTGGGCATAGGTCTTCGTGGGGAAGTACAACAATCTTAGGCATGCTTAAACCTCATCAATAGACTGACCAGCCAATGCTCGACGAATAGATTGATCCATTCGACGTGAGGCAAATTCTTGGCTCGCTTTGTCTGTTTTTTTAATTCCAGCTTCAATTGCTCGGGTATCTGTACCCTGACGCAATTGAACCAGTTCCATCATTATTGCTTCTAATTCTGCACGTTCATCTGCACTTAATAAAGTATCACCATCTGCAGCAAGTGCTGTGATCAAACCTTCTAGTACACGATCGGCTTCAACTTGTTGTTCAGCCAATGCACGCGCGTCTTTATCATCTTGTGCATAGGTCATTGAGTCACGCAGCATGGTTGCGATTTCATCTTCAGATAAACCGTAAGAAGGCTTAACTTGAATTGAAGATTGTACGCCGCTGCTCTTCTCCATTGCCGTTACAGACAATAAACCATCAGCATCCACTTGGTATGTCACACGGATATGTGCAGCGCCTGCTGCCATTGCCGGAATACCACGAAGGGTAAAACGTGCTAGTGAACGACAATCATCTACCATCTCACGCTCACCTTGAACAACGTGAACAGACATTGCCGTTTGGCCATCTTTAAAGGTGGTAAATTCTTGTGCGCGGGCAACAGGGATAGTGGTATTACGAGGGATGATTTTCTCAATCATGCCGCCCATGGTTTCAATACCCAGCGACAACGGAATCACATCAAGCAGTAACATGTCTGAATCAGGCTTGTTACCCACTAGAATGTCCGCTTGAATCGCAGCACCAATTGCGACCACTTTATCAGGGTCAATCGACGTTAATGGCGTTTTACCAAAGTAATCACCCACCATTTCACGCACTAGCGGTACACGTGTTGAACCACCAACCATCACAGTTTCAATCACTTCATCTGTCGTGATATCGGCATCTTTTAATGCGCGGCGACATGCCATCAGCGTCTTTTTCACTAATGGTTGAATTAATGTGTTGAATTGCTCTCGGCTGATCTCACCTTGCCAGCCCAATACATCCAGTGCTACAACATCAGCATCCGTTAGCGCCACTTTAGCCGCTTGTGCTGCATCTTGTAATGCACGACGCTGTTGTGCTGTTAGTGCTTCGGTGTAGTTAGCTTGCTCTAGGATCCAATTTGCCAATAAGTGGTCAAAGTCATCACCACCTAATGCTGAATCACCACCTGTCGCTAATACTTCAAATACGCCTTTTGATAAACGTAGAATTGAAATATCAAACGTACCGCCACCTAAATCGTAAACCGCAATAACGCCTTCTTGACCAGAATCTAAGCCGTAAGCAATCGCTGCCGCTGTTGGCTCATTCAATAAGCGAAGTACATTTAGGTTAGCTAATTTCGCTGCGTCTTTAGTACCCGCACGTTGGGCATCATCAAAATAAGCAGGAACAGTGATCACCACACCTTCAAGCTCGCCACCTAACGCATCTACAGCACGTTGGCTGAGCGATTTAAGAATTTCAGCAGAAACTTGAACAGGGTTAACTTTACCGCTACGGGTTACTAACTGTGGTAAGCCATTTTCTGATGCTTCAAACTGGTATGGCAGTTGTGGGTAACGTTGCTCAATATCAGCAAGAGAACGTCCCATAAGACGCTTAACTGATAAAATAGTATTTGCAGGATCTTGTTGAGCAAACGCGCGAGCGGCATCACCAGTTAAAACAGCTTCGTCAGCAAAATGTACAACAGAAGGTAAAATTGCACGGCCTTCTGCATCATTTAATGTTTCTGCAACGCCACTACGCACCGCAGCAACCAATGAATTCGTTGTACCTAGATCAATACCCACCGCTAACTTATGTTGATGCGGTGCAGCACTTTGACCTGGTTCAGCAATCTGTAATAGTGCCATTGTCATTCCTATCTAAATAGCGAATATGGATGATTAATCGAATAGCGACTCTTCAAGGCGCTCAACTTCATCACGCAATTTCACAATAAACTTTAATTTACGTACCGCATCAGCAGCTTCTTCCCACTTTTCGTTATTTAATAATACGGTAAGTTGGGCTAAGTGCTCTTTATACATCGCTGATGCTTGTTGCTCAAAATCAAACAATGCACTTTCGGGATCTGATGAATCAGGGATCGCTTCTAATGTTTCACGCAATTCCATTTGTTGCATCAAAAACGTCATATCTTGCAATGTTTTTTGCTCACCACGAATATCTTCATTACGTTCGGCCAGCATATATTCAGCACGAGAAACCGGATTTTTTAACGTTTGAAAAGCATCGTTAATTTGCGCTGCTTTTTGAACGGCAAGTAGGCGGTCACGCTCTGATGCTGTCGCATAATTATCAGGATGAAAATGACGTTGTAGTTCACGGAACTGAGTGGCAAGTTGGTTACCGTCCAGTTCAAACTGAAAAGGTAATCCAAATAATTCGAAATGATTCATATTTGCGACCATCTATAAAATTAAACCTGACAACCAATTCGCCTGCGACGATCAGCTATCAGGTTTAACTGAAACACTAAAAACGTTTATACGTTGAAGCTTTCACCACAACCACATTCGCTTGATACGTTAGGGTTGTTAAATTTAAAGCCTTCATTCAGACCTTCTTTAGCAAAATCTAATTCAGTCCCTTCAAGGTAAACTAAACTTTTTGCATCAACGATAATTTTAACGCCTTTCTCTTCGAAGACTTGATCACCTTCGTCAAGTTCGTCAACGAACTCAAGGATGTAAGCCATTCCTGAACATCCTGAAGTACGAACCCCAAGGCGTAGGCCAAGACCTTTGCCACGATTGGCTAAAAAAGTCGATACGCGACTTGCAGCCGCTTCAGTGATTGTAATGGCCATACCTCAACCCTCAGAAAGTTATTCTTGCTCGTGTTTCTTTTTGTAATCGCTAACTGCTGCTTTAATTGCATCTTCTGCAAGAATAGAACAGTGAACCTTAACCGGTGGTAGCTCAAGCTCTTCAGCAATCGCTGAGTTCTTGATTGCTGCAGCTTCGTCTAGCGTTTTACCTTTTACCCACTCAGTGATCAAAGAGCTAGATGCGATTGCAGAGCCACAACCGTAAGTTTTAAATTTCGCATCTTCAATGATGCCATCTTCAGTCACTTTGATCTGAAGTTTCATAACGTCGCCACATGCTGGTGCACCCACCATGCCGCTACCGATATTTTTGTCGTCTTTGTCAAATGAACCCACGTTACGCGGATTTTCATAATGATCGATGACTTTTTCACTATATGCCATGATAAATTTCCTCGAAATCAGTCTAACCGCAGATTAGTGGTGTGCCCACTCAACTGTGTCTAAATCAATACCTTCTTTATACATATCCCAAAGTGGTGACATTTCACGTAGCTTATCTACCGCACCTTTAATTTGAGATACTGCATAATCCACTTCTTCTTCTGTGGTGAAACGACCAAATGAGAAGCGAATAGAACTGTGTGCTAGTTCGTCATTTAGACCAAGTGCACGTAGTACGTAAGAAGGTTCTAGACTTGCAGAAGTACATGCTGAACCCGATGATACTGCAAGATCTTTTAATGCCATTAGTAGCGATTCGCCTTCAACGAAAGCAAAGCTAATATTTAGGTTATTTGGAACACGTTGTTCAAGATCACCGTTGATAGACATTGCTTCAATACCTTCTAGGCCTTTTAGCAAGCGATCACGTAGTTTAACAGCGTGCTTGTAATCTTGTTCCATTTCTTCTTTAGCAATACGGAATGCTTCACCCATACCCACGATTTGGTGAGTCGGTAGCGTACCAGAGCGGAAACCACGCTCATGACCACCACCGTGCATTTGTGCTTCAAGACGAATACGAGGCTTACGACGTACGTATAGTGCGCCAATGCCTTTTGGACCGTAAATTTTGTGTGCAGAGAAAGAAATTAAGTCCACTTTCATTTCTTGAACATCAATCGGTAGTTTACCAGCAGATTGTGCCGCATCTACGTGGAAAACAGTTTTGTTTTCACGACAAAGCTCACCAATTGCTGCGATATCTTGTACCACACCAATTTCATTGTTCACGTGCATAATTGAAACAAGAACTGTGTCTTCACGCATAGCATCACGAAGTTTCGCTAGATCGATCAGACCGTTTGATTCTGGCTCAAGGTAAGTTACCTCAAAACCTTCACGCTCTAGCTGACGACATGGGTCAAGAACCGCTTTATGTTCTGTTTTACAGGTAATAACGTGCTTACCTTTTTTGCTATAAAAGTGAGATGCACCTTTAATTGCAAGGTTATCTGATTCCGTTGCACCAGAGGTAAATACGATCTCACGAGGATCTGCATTTACTAAATCAGCGATATGTTCACGAGCAGCATCAACTGCTTCTTCTGCCTGCCAACCATAACGGTGAGAGCGTGAAGCTGGGTTACCGAAGTTACCTTCCATAGTTAAGCACTGCATCATCTTCTCGGCAACGCGAGGATCGACAGGGCAAGTAGCGGAATAATCAAAATATATTGGCAGTTTCATTTTCTTCTCCGAAAACACGAACGTCTGGTCTCTAGGAGCGGACATCGACACCTATTGTTGTGGCGCTGTCGTGTAATTTTTTATGTCCAAAAGATGCTTTAGCATTCCCCTGTAGGATCTCATCCTGACGATCAGAAATGCTTTGTACATCATTATCTTTCATCAACTCACCAAGAGTGATGTTATTTAAAAAGCCGCTAATACGATCGCTTAAGTCATGCCACAACGTGTGGGTTAGACAACGAGCACCGCCTTGACAGTCCCCTTTCCCATGACATTTTGTTGCATCCACTGACTCATCAACAGCTGCGATCACCATACCAACAGCAATATCTGACGCTTCTTCGCCTAAACGGTAGCCACCGCCAGGTCCACGAACACTCGTAACTAAACCTGCTTTACGAAGACGCGAAAATAATTGTTCTAAGTAAGACAATGAAATCCCTTGGCGTTCTGAAATATCCGCCAATGGCACTGGCCCACTATGCGAGTGCAATGCTACATCTAACATTGCTGTTACCGCGTATCTTCCCTTTGAAGTCAACTTCATAACATTGCTACCTGCTTGAATAGTTTCAGCAAGTTTCGCATAACCAACCAAAACGGTCAAGTATTTACCTGACCAATTTAGTTGGTTATTCACCCTTACGAGTAAAAAGGTTATTTATTGTTCTTTTCTAGGGTTTCAATAGTCTTTTCAACTGACGATAAAATACCTCGTAAGATATTCAGCTCTTGCTGCTCTGGGCGAGCACGAGTAAATAAGCGACGTAATTTTGCCATCACCATACCGGGATGATTTTTATTTATGAAGCGGGTTTGACGAGTGACTTGCTCAAGATGAACATAAAAACGTTCAAGCTCTTCAGCGCGAGGATATTCTTCAACTTGCGTTTTACCCGTATGCTTTTGGCTGTCCAAATAGGCCATACGGACTTCATAACTTACCGTCTGTACTGCCATTGCCAGATTCAATGAACTATATTCTGGATTTGCTGGAATATAGACATGGCAATGACATTTTTGTAATTCTTCGTTGGTTAAACCAGTACGTTCACGACCAAATAAGATCGCTACATTATGGTGCTCTGACTCAGCAACCACTTTAATACCGTTTTCACGAGGATCTAATTGCGGCCATTCTAATGTACGAGAACGCGCACTAGAGCCGACAACTAAACCACAATCTGATACTGCTTCATCAAGTGTTTTTACAATCTTTGCATTTTCAACCACATCGGCAGCCCCAGCAGCCAATGCAATTGTATGGCTATCAATCTCACAAGCCGGATCAACTAATACCAGATTCGTCAAACCCATCACCTTCATGGCACGAGCTGCTGAACCAATATTTCCTGGGTGTGATGTACCAACCAATACAACGCGAATTTTATCTAACATGATGAAGCAACATTCCACAATTAACTAAAGCTGAGGGATTTTAGCACAGCCATAACAAAAATGGGGAAAACATGTGTTTTTGATATCAGTAATTATCTATTACTACTATTCAATAATCAGATTGTGCTAATCAAGGTTATTTATCCATGTTTAGTACGTATTAACCAGCACAAACGCGCAATAGATTTGTATCAATGACGAAAAAATAACCACTTCCTTTTTTTTTTAGCTCTGTTATACTCGCCGCCGCTTTTTAGTTCTTTAACATCCGTTGGGAAGATCCTATGCATCCGATGCTTAATATTGCCATTCGCGCTGTGCGAAAGGCTGGTGACCATGTCATTAAATCTCTAGAAAAACCTCAAGCAATTGAAGTTGCTAATAAAGGTAATGATGTTGTTACCAACATCGATCATGAAGCTGAAGCTATCATCATCGATACAATCCTTAAGTCTTACCCTGATCACTGCATTGTTGCGGCTGAATCTGGTAACAAAGAAGGACGTGACAAAGAGTGTCAATGGATTATCGACCCAGTGGATGGCACCAAGAACTTCGTTCGCGGTTACCCACACTTTGCAATTTCTATCGCGCTACGTATGCGTGGTCGTACTGAAGTTGCTGCTGTTTATGATCCTGCTCGTAACGAACTATTCACAGCAACACGTGGTGCTGGCGCTCAGCTAAACAGCCAGCGTATTCGTGCTTCTCAACCTCGTGATCTAACAGGTACTGTTCTAGCAACAGGTCTACCTTTCGCTGCTAAGCAACACGCAGAAAGCTACCTAAAAATCCAAAATGCACTATTTATCGAGTGTGATGACATGCGTCAATCAGGCTCTACAGCATTGGATCTATGTTACCTAGCTGCTGGTCGTGTTGACGGCGTATTCAAACTAGGTCAAAAGCCTTGGGAAATTGCTGCGGGTGAACTAATCGCGCGTGAAGCTGGTGCTATCTGTGCTGACTTTACTGGTAACACTAACTACCTAACAACTGGCAATATCGTTGCTGGTAACGCACGTGTAGTTAAACCAATGCTTGCTAAAATCCGTGAATTCGGTAGCGACGCACTAACTAAATAATCATTTAGTTATCCAGTAAGATTAAAAACGCCCTGCTGAGTTTCAGCAGGGCGTTTTATTTATCTCTATGTCAAAACTTTGTTAGTTACCATATAATTACTTTATAGCAATAAATATACCTATAAAGAATTATGAATAATCTATCTCTTCGCCAATTATCGACTGAAGTTTATCCCCCTGAACTGGCAGAAAAATATAATCCACTTTGGCATTATCGACTGAAGTTTATCGCTCGCAGTCTTTTCTATAAGTCATCACTTCAAAAACTCGTTTATGGTATTGAACCAACATTACTCAATACATTATGTAAAAGACACAACCGTTTCATTGAAAAACCTTTTCGTCCTTACATAACAAATACCGCTGCACCTAGCCAGCGTGTAACGTTTATTACTCAGCACTATCAGTTCATTTCTAATGAATTACCATCAGCTACAAAAGAGCGTATTTTCGCCAATCATAATGGGTTGAAATTAACTTCATTCATTGTTGATGATGAAGAATACTCCCTTAATTTAACCTTTGATGGCCGTTACCAAAAAGAAGGCGAGCTTTGCTTAGTCTTGTTTGATGCCAAAGGTAATAACTTTTATACCGTAACGTTTATCGTGAATAATCAGGACGATAGACGGAGTATCATTATAGGTGGGTTACAAGGTCCTGCGAGTAACGACGAAAACAACCTTAAAATAAAAAGACTCACAAAAACACTACATGGGCAACGGCCAAAAGATTTGATGATAAAAATGATGACGTTTATTGCCAACTGCTGGCATATCGATCATTTATTAGCGATCAAAAACGAGTCCCATACCTATTGCGCCAAACGTTATAAATCTAAAAAATACGGTAATTCAAGGATCAAAACAGACTATAACCGCCATTGGGAAGCATTAAGTGGTACAGAATACGATGAACATTTTTATCAATTACCGATGGAAGATGTACGTCGAGATCCTGAAGATATTTCACGTCCTAAGCGTGCAATGTATCGCCGACGTTATGAATGGCTGGATCAAGTCAAAACTGAGATTCAACAAACCATCGCTTTAAAATAATAAAAAAAGGATCGCTTATGCGATCCTTTTTTAGTCTGAATTGATGCTTACCCATTATGGCATTGCATCAAATTCCTCACCTTCTTTTTCAACTGGCGTTGGCATCAAGTGCTCACGGGTAATACCCAGTTTAAGCGCTAGTGCTGATGCAACGTAAATTGAAGAGTAAGTACCGATAGTAATACCGATCAATAACGCCAATGCAAAGCCGTGGATCATGCTGCCGCCTAATACGAACAAGGCAATAACTACAAACAAAGTGGTACCCGATGTGATCAAGGTACGGCTCAATGTTTGTGAAATCGAATTATTCATGATTTCAGCTGGGCTTTCTTTACGCATCTTACGGAAGTTTTCACGGATACGGTCAAAGACAACGATAGTATCGTTCAATGAGTAACCGACAACGGTAAGTAACGCCGCCACGATCGTTAGATCAACTTCTACTTGTAATAGAGAGAAGATACCAACAGTAATGATGATATCGTGCGCCAATGACATTACCGCACCTGCAGCTAAACGCCATTCAAAACGCAATGACACGTAAAGTAAGATACATAGCAATGCAATCAGAATTGCCATACCACCCGCTTCAGCTAGTTCATCGCCCACATTCGGACCAACGAACTCAATACGACGCATTTCAACAGATTGCGCAGTACCTTGTTTTAAAGCATCGATGATTTGGTTACCTAACACTTCACCTTTAACATCATCACGCGGTTGTAAACGCACCATGACATCACGCGCTGTACCAAAGTTCTGTACAACGGCATCACCAAATCCCGCTTTCTCTAATGATTCACGGATCAAAGGTAAATTAGCAGGCTCTTTGAAACTCACTTCAATTAGCGTACCGCCAGTAAAGTCTAAGCCCCAGTTAAGCCCTTTTGTTGCAATCGTACCAATGGATCCTGCGATCATTAATAGCGAGAACACAAAAGCAACTTTTGACCAACGCATAAAGTCGACGACTTTGTCCGCATTCAATATTTGTCTCATGTCTGCGTCCTCTTAAATCGACAACTTATCTACGCGTTTACCGCCGTAGATCAAGTTAACTACGGCACGAGTGCCAACAATCGCTGTGAACATCGAAGTCAAAATACCAATCGATAATGTCACGGCAAAACCTTTGATCGCACCAGTACCTACAGCAAATAGAATAATTGCGGTAATCAAGGTCGTAATGTTCGCATCGGCAATGGTGCTAAATGCATTACCATAACCTTGCTGAATAGCTTGTTGTGGACTGCGACCTTCACGTAATTCTTCACGAATACGTTCAAAGATCAGCACGTTCGCATCAACTGCCATACCGACGGTTAATACAATGCCGGCGATACCCGGTAAGGTCATGGTAGCCCCTGGGATCATCGACATAACACCGATAATCAATACCAAGTTCATTATTAGTGCAAGGTTTGCGATCAAGCCAAAACCACGGTAGTAAAGCAGAGTAAATAGCATTACCGCCACCATACCCCAGATACACGCTTGTACACCCATATCAATGTTTTGCTGACCCATTGATGGACCAATGGTACGTTCTTCAACAATTGAGATTGGTGCAATCAAGGCTCCAGCACGAAGCAATAGCGACAAGTTATGCGCTTCTGCTTGTGAGTCGATACCTGTGATACGGAAGTTACGACCAAGTGCCGATTGAATCGTTGCTTGGTTGATAACCTCTTCATGTTTCTCAAGGATCACTTTACCGTCAGGACCACGTTTACCGCTGTCTTTATACTCAGTAAATACCGTTGCCATCAGCTTACCGACATTGTTCTTTGAGAACGCTGTCATCTTGCTACCACCTTCGGTATCTAGCGAGATATTCACCTGTGGGCGACCATATTCATCAGCACTTGAGCTTGCATCGGTAATGTGAGAACCCGCTAGGATCACACGTTTTTTCAGTACCGCAGGGCGACCATCACGTGTCATCTTCACTTCACTACCCGCAGGTACACGACCTGCAGCAGCGGCAGCTAAATCAGCACTACTGTCTACTTCACGGAACTCAAGGGTTGCTGTTGCACCTAAAATTTCTTTTGCACGTGCCGTGTCTTGAACACCCGGTAGCTCAACCACAATACGGTTTGCGCCTTGACGCTGTACCAGTGGTTCTGCCACACCTAGTTCATTTACACGGTTACGTAAAATGGTGATGTTTTGGTCAACAGCATAATTACGGATTTCCTGTAAGCGCTCTTCAGTAAATTTAGCCGTTAATACAAAACGACCATTTGTTTCACTGGTAGTGAACACCATATCAGGATGCAATTTTTCTAACGCTAGTTCAGCTTGTTCTAATTGCGCTTCATCACGCAGGCGAACTTGAACGCTGTCTTTCGTTTTACTGATTGCACGGTAGCGAATTTTTTCCTCACGCAGCTCCGTACGGAACGTTTCTTCTTGCTGACCAAGAAGTTTTTCCATTGCTGCGTCCATATCAACTTCCATTAAGAAGTGAACACCACCACGTAAATCCAGACCTAATTTCATTGGTGTCGCACCAATAGACTCAAGCCATGAAGGAGTGGAAGCGGCAAGATTTAGCGCTACAACGTAGTCTTTACCTAATTCACTATTAAGGATATCGCGGGCACTGATTTGAGTATCAGTATCATTGAAGCGGACAAGTACAGAGCCATTTTCAAAAACAGCTGACTTGTAAGGGATATTGTTCTTTTTTAAATCTTCGGTAACGGTATCCAGAGCGCTCATATCAACCGAGGCGCCGCGCGCCCCGGTGATTTGAATCGCTGGATCTTCACCGTACACGTTAGGAAGTGCGTAAAGCAAACCAATGATAAGTGCGAACAACACCATCAGGTTCTTCCATAGGGGGTATCGGTTAAGCACTGCTATGATCCTTCAAAGCGAATGTTTTATTTTTGCAGAATTAAAGAGACTGCATAGTGCCTTTTGGCAGAACTGCTGTAACGAAATCTTTCTTGATTGTTACTTCAGTATTGTTATTTAGCGCAATAACAATGTAATCACTGTCAGCAGAAACTTTAGTGATACGGCCAAGTAGACCACCGTTAGTCATTACTTCATCGCCTTTGCCCATTGAGCTCATCAGCGCTTTGTGCTCTTTCACACGCTTAGCTTGTGGACGGTAAATCATGAAGTAAAAAATAACAGCGAATAGACCAAGCATGATGAATAGCTGCATGCTACCGCCTTGAGGGGCACCTTCTGCTGCTGCGTGTGCTTGTGAGATAAATAAACTCATTAATAACGTCCTCGTTTAAACATTTAATGGTGGAACTTCACGGTCTCGACGAGCGTAGAATTCTTCTACAAACGCATCGAAACGATCTTCTTCAATTGACTTACGGATACTTTCCATCAAACGTTGGTAGTAGCGTAAGTTATGAATAGTATTTAAGCGTGCACCTAAGATTTCATTACACTTATCTAGATGATATAGGTACGCTTTTGAATAGTTACGACAAGTGTAACAGTCACAATGCGGATCTAAAGGCGTTGTGTCTGTTTTATGTTTCGCATTGCGGATCTTGATCACACCACCAGTCACAAATAAGTGACCATTACGGGCATTACGTGTTGGCATTACACAGTCAAACATATCAATACCGCGACGAACACCTTCCACTAGATCTTCAGGTTTACCTACGCCCATAAGGTAGCGAGGCTTATCTTCTGGAAGTTGTGGACATGTGTGCTCAAGAATACGGTGCATGTCTTCTTTAGGCTCACCTACTGCTAAGCCACCAACTGCGTAACCGTCAAAGCCGATGTTAGTTAGACCTTCAACAGACACATCACGTAAGTCTTCGTAAACACCACCTTGAACAATACCGAACAGTGCATTCGGGTTTTCAAGTTTATCGAAGTGATTACGGCTACGCTTAGCCCAACGTAGTGACATTTCCATCGATTTCTTCGCTTCTTCGTGTGTCGCTGGGTATGGCGTACACTCGTCGAAAATCATTACGATGTCAGAACCTAGATCTTTTTGAATTTCCATCGACTTTTCAGCGTCCATGAAAATCTTGTCACCGTTTACAGGGTTACGGAAGTGAACACCTTCTTCAGTGATCTTACGTAGAGAACCAAGGCTAAATACTTGGAAACCGCCTGAATCGGTAAGAATAGGACCTTGCCATTGCATGAAGTCATGTAAATCACCGTGTAATTTCATTACTTCTTGACCTGGGCGAAGCCATAAGTGGAAAGTGTTACCTAACAGGATTTGCGCACCTGTGTCTTTCACTTCCTCAGGCGTCATACCTTTAACTGTACCGTAAGTACCCACTGGCATGAATGCAGGCGTTTCTACTGTACCGCGTTCAAACTGCAAGCGACCACGACGAGCGCGTCCTTGAGTTTTATCTAATTCAAATTTCACAAAACCTCCAAAAGCCAGAGAAACAATCTGACGAATTTCCCATTACAGGACCTAGCTCCACCAGCACATGCTGAGAAACCACATAAACAATCATGATAACGATGATTGCCAGCTTAGCTTTAGCTACATTAATTACAAGATTAACTAAAGCGTAGCGGAAGAACGTCATGCTGTGACTGGGTTATATAACAGAATTTATACTAAGCTACAGACACAACAAAGGCTGCAATTGTAACAAAAAGCAGCCTTAATCTTTACTCGTTATAACAAGCGTTAAACTATCGGGTTTTACGCGTCTTTACGAGTAATGAACATTGAATCACCATAACTGAAGAAGCGGTACTTATTTGCCACTGCTTCATGATAGGCATTCATGGTATTTTCATAGCCAGCAAAAGCGCTAACTAACATAATTAGGGTTGATTCTGGTAAGTGGAAATTAGTAATTAATACATCCACTAACTGGAACTGATAACCAGGGAAGATAAAGATATCAGTATCACCAAAGAATGGCTTAAATTCAGTACCTTTCTTTAATGCATCTTGTGCAGCACTTTCTAAAGAACGCACTGATGTTGTCCCCACAGCAATAACACGACCACCGTTAGCACGCGTTTCATTAACTGCAGCGACTACATCTTCAGGTACTTCTACATATTCTGAGTGCATGTGGTGATCATTGATGTCATCCACACGTACTGGCTGGAATGTACCTGCGCCAACATGCAAGGTCACAAACGCAAAGTTAACACCTTTTGCTTTCAGATCAGCCATTAACTTATCGTCAAAGTGTAAACCCGCCGTTGGTGCAGCTACTGCACCCGGCTTTGCATTATAAACCGTTTGGTAACGCTCTTTGTCTGCATCTTCATCAGGACGATCAATGTAAGGCGGTAATGGCATGTGACCGACGATATCAAGGATCTCTAGTACTGTTTTATCGCTGTTAAAGCGAATTTCAAACAGTGCATCATGACGTGCAACCATCTCAGCTGAGAATTCACCATTTTCACCCAACAATAGCTCATTACCAGGCTTTGGCGGCTTAGAAGCACGAACGTGAGCCAAAATAGATTTGTCATCAAGCATGCGCTCAACTAGCACTTCAATTTTGCCACCCGACGCCTTATGCCCAAACATACGCGCAGGGATCACTCGAGTATTATTAAATACAAGTAAATCGCCCGGTTGCACAAGATCTAACACATCTTTAAAGCATTTATGTGCTAACTCACCCGTATTACCCGTCATTTGTAGTAAACGGCTTGCGGTACGTTCTGGTTGAGGATAACGAGCAATTAACTCGTCTGGTAGTTCAAAATCAAAATCTGAAACTTGCATTGTATTACGCCCTAAATCACAGCAAGCGGGCATTATATACTTAACTTCCCCCAAGATGCGAAGCCAACTGTTATTTCACTCGATTAAAATGGATAATTTTCGCTAAACCATTAAAACGAACGCTCATCACTTCCACTTAACCCAAGCAATATCCACATAGAATATATTGAAATATTTGATATTCATCATGCGTTTTTGCAACGCAATTCGATATATTGAAGAAAAGATAAGCAAATTACTCGTCTATTTGCTGTTTTAACCGCACTTGCATGGAGGTTAATATGTTCACTGTTGCTGATATGATGACACCCCAACCTCGAACCTTATCACGCAATGATACTTTGCTGGATGCAAAGGAAATGATGGAGAATTTATCTATTCGTCATATTCCTATTACTGATCATAATAATGAATTGATAGGACTCGTTAGCCAGCGTGATATTCTTTCCGCTCAAGATTCAAATCTCAAATCTATTATCGAAAACCCGCTATCCTCAACACTGGATGTTTTACTTGATCATTCAATGAACACAAAAGTAATGAGTGTTGATTATCGTGCAGGATTAAAACAAGCCGCACTGTATATGCAAAAACATAAAATAGGCTGTTTACCTGTAGTAAAAGAGAAAAAACTGGTCGGTATTATCACAGATTCAGACTTTGTCGCGATTGCGATTACATTAATAGAAACACTGGAAGAAGTTGATCCTATTGAGTCTGACTTCGAGATGTTAGACGAATAAAAAAGGGGAGCGTCATGCTCCCCGATGATAACGTAATAGTCAGTACTCATTTAAAGCTGCGGCCCATACTTAAGTACTGCTGATAACAACACTTTGCTAGGATAGTTAGTAAACACGTTATCTTAAAAATATTATTCATTGCGATGCAGCTTAATTACTTAAATTGATCTTCTTCTGTAGAGCCAGTCAGTGCTGTTACTGAAGAATTACCGCCTTGAATCGTATTAGTCATGGTATCGAAATAGCCCGTTCCCACTTCTTGCTGATGCGCAACAAAGGTATAGCCTTTCTCTGCAGCCTCAAATTCAGGACGTTGTACTTTCTCAACGTAGTGACGCATCCCCTCACCTTGCGCGTAAGCATGTGCTAATTCAAACATGTTAAACCACATATTATGAATACCCGCTAAGGTAATGAACTGGTACTTATAGCCCATGTCTGAAAGCTCTTGCTGGAATTTAGCAATGGTTTCAGCATCAAGATTTTTCTCCCAGTTAAACGATGGCGAACAGTTATAAGCCAGTAACTGATCTGGGTATTGCGCATGGATCGCTTCAGCAAATTTGCGCGCTTCTTCTAAACATGGGGTCGCGGTCTCACACCAGATTAAATCTGCGTATGGTGCGTATGCTAAGCCACGAGCAATCGCCTGATCGATGCCAGCACGGACACGGTAGAAACCTTCTGCAGTACGATCACCAATAATGAAGTCTTTATCATATGGGTCGCAATCTGACGTTAATAAATCCGCAGCATTGGCATCAGTACGGGCGATCACGAGTGTTGTTGTACCAGCCACATCAGCGGCTAAACGAGCTGCGACCAACTTTTGCACCGCTTCTTGAGTAGGCACAAGTACCTTACCGCCCATGTGACCACATTTTTTCACCGACGCTAACTGATCTTCAAAGTGAACACCGGCAGCACCTGCTTCAATCATGCTACGCATAAGCTCATAAGCATTAAGTACGCCACCAAAACCCGCTTCCGCATCAGCGACAATCGGTAAGAAATAATCAACACCGTCTTCTGGGTTACCACCATTCGCCCATTGAATTTGATCGGCACAGCGGAAAGAATTATTAATACGTTTCACCACAGCAGGCACAGAATCTACTGGGTACAACGACTGATCTGGATACATAGTCGATGCGGTATTATTATCAGCTGCCACTTGCCAGCCTGATAAATAAATCGCTTCAATACCGGCTTTTGCTTGCTGAACAGCCTGGCCACCTGTTAATGCACCCAAACAATTCACATACCCTTTTTTCGCTTCACCATTAACTAATTGCCATAACTTGTCAGCACCACGCTGAGCAATAGTATTAGCTGGAGCAAACGAGCCGCGTAGATTAATGACTTCTTCCGCACTATAAGTACGCTTAACATGTTTCCAACGTGGGTTTTCCGCCCAGTCTTTTTCAATTGCTTCAATTTGTTGTTGGCGTGTTAATGTCATAATGGTATCCCTCGTATCTATCCGCTTTCATCCGTTGGTATGACGGTTAATTGATACTAATTTTCAACATACATCTGGTACTGCGACCCTCAACTACCTCGGATTCTCTTTAGTTATACAAACGCTATGGCGCTTAATTTAAATATTCATAACCATGTAAGGTTAAGAAGTTTTCTAACTCTTCACTTGTGGTCAGCTTCGCCATCAATTCAGCTGCTTCATCAAAGCGTCCTTGATTAAAGCGAACACCACCTAACTCTTCTTTTAAGACCAACATTTCTTCAGCCAGCATTTGCTCAAACAACGCTTTAGTGACCACTTTACCGTTTGATAACGCTTGCTTATGTTTGATCCACTGCCAAATCGAGGCACGGGAAATTTCAGCGGTTGCCGCATCTTCCATTAATCCGTAAATTGGCACACAACCATTACCAGAAATCCATGCTTCAATGTATTGCACCGCGACACGAATATTGTGACGCATTCCCTCTTCTGTTCGTTCACCATCACAAGGAGCTAATAACTCATTTGCCGTAATCGGCGCATCGTTATCACGGGTAATATCTAATTGGTTTTTACGATCGCCGAGTACGTGATCAAATACGCCACATGCGGTATCAGCAAGACCTGGGTGCGCAACCCATGTACCATCGTGTCCATTACTTGCCTCAAGTGCTTTATCTGTTTGAATTTTATTTAATACCCATGCTTGGCGCTGTGGATCTTTAGATGGAATAAAGGCAGCCATCCCTCCCATAGCAAAAGCACCACGACGATGACACGTGCGAACTAACAAGCGTGAGTACGCATTAAGAAAAGGCTTTTCCATTGTTACGACTTGGCGATCAGGTAAGATGCGATCTGGATATTGGCGTAAGGTTTTTATATAGCTAAAGATATAATCCCAACGACCACAATTAAGCCCTACAATGTGCTCTTTTAGGTTAAATAAGATCTCATCCATTTCAAAAACAGCAGGCAGTGTTTCAATTAACACAGTGGCTTTGATAGTGCCTCGCGCTAATCCAAATTCATCTTCGGTATAGCTAAATACATCACTCCACCATGCCGCTTCTCGATATGCCTGTAATTTTGGTAAATAGAAATATGGACCACTGCCTTTAGCTAATAAGGCTTTTTGATTGAGGTAAAAGTACAGCGCAAAGTCTAATAGCGCCCCTGGAATGGGTTTACCATTCCACAGCACATGCTTTTCGGGTAAATGTAACCCTCGAACTCGGCATATCAATACCGCAGGATCATCGGCTAATTGATAATGTTTGCCATTCGCTGGATTAACATAATCAATGGTGCCATTAACTGCATCTCGTAAATTACGCTGTCCTTCGATCACTTCATTCCATGCTGGTGCAAAAGAATCTTCAAAGTCAGCCATGAACACTTTTACATTGGCATTAAGCGCATTGATCACCATCTTGCGATCAACAGGGCCTGTAATTTCCACGCGTCGGTCTTGTAAATCTTGAGGAATATTTTGAATTTTCCACTCAGCTTGACGAATAGATTCTGTTTCAGGATCAAAGTCAGGTAATTGACCTCTATCAATCTGACGCTGACGCTGTTCACGATCTTCTAGCAGCAAAGGAATACGCTCAGCAAAACGATCAACCAAACGTTCTAAGAAAAGTAATGCGTCATCCGATAAAATCTCACGCTGCGATTCTGTAAGCGGTTGCTGTAATGATAATTTCATTTGGTAGTTAGATTGAACGGCTGTATCTGTCATAACGCCCCACCCTTGTAACTTAATCACCACTTTTATCAATAAGCCGTAGTGAGCTTTTTATAAGCATTATTGCTTAACCTGTTCTTTACGTTGCAGCAACATATAGCAAAAAGCAAATCCATGCCTTCTATCTTAAAATAACAAAAAACAACAAAAACCAACAAAAACAATAACTTAAATAAATAAGAGTAAAAACTCAAAACACTAAATTAAAACAAAAGGCAGTAAATAACTCGGAATAGATACTTTGTTTTAAAAACGATACTTTTTGTATGCACTTACGTAATTTAATTACACAACAAAAGAATGAGTAATTAGTAATATTTTTCGTTTTAAACATCGATACTT
>NZ_SSMG01000020.1 GCF_009873615.1 Photobacterium lucens | reverse complement strand
ACTGTTACTGTTACTGTTACTGTTACTGTTACTGTTACTGTTACTGTTACTGTTACTGTTACTGTTACTGTTACTGTGAGTACTTTAAATTCAAATGCTGCTGTGACTCCATAAAGGCAACATGCAGATTGATCAGTTGTACGCTTTCTTGCTGCCATTGTGGATCGGACTGATGCTGGCAAAACTCCACCATAGCGACAATGATTCGGTCTAGCTTCTTTAAACTCCAACGTTTTAATTCGGCACTGTAACTTTGTTCACAAACAATGGCTTGTAGCTTGGCATATGACAGCTGAATATAGCCAAAAGCTTGTTCGTTATAGCCTTGGTGTTGATAGTATTTGGTTAAACGAAAACAAGCATCAAGCCAATAGGCTAGGGCTTCACTGCCAGTTTCGGTATCGAGTTCATCCATCATACTTTTTGGTGTCTGTTGAATGATCGAGACTAAATCTGAAAAATCATGGCCGTGATTGGGTTGGTACCAGCGTTTGATGGATTCTAACCAGCAGTGAAGTTCTGTCATGCGATTTTATCCTTTTGCAGTGCGGCTATTTCAGCTTCATCCCAGTTTGCAACAAAGTGATTGTCAGCCACTTGGCGATGTCCTGCGACCGATTTAAGACTGATAGCAAGGATCTTATCGGCACTTTGTGAATAGTCAGGCTCTGAATCAACTAACTTATTAAAGGGTAGATCAGGATCGGGCACAGCGGAAATCAATTACTTGGTATAAGGGTGCTGTGGGTTACGTAAAATAGAGCGAGTATCTCCCCATTCCACAATACGACCGCGATACATTACTGCGGTTTCCTCTGCACTATAGTGTGCGGTAGCTAAGTCGTGAGTAATGTAGAGAAAACCAATACCGATTTTCTCTTTCATCTATTTTATTAGGTTCACACGCTGGTAGGGGTATTTCTCTAAATCGGTAATGGGTAGCTCAACTAGCGTCATTCATTCTTCTAGGCGTTGATCAATTTGAGCCTTACCGTTGACTTGCCTCTATTATTTATCAGACAGCCAACGGTAATTAAGTTACAGTGTCGCTTTTAATACTGTGATAAAGCGATCAATGTCTTCTTTAGTGATATCTAAGTGAGTGACAAAACGCATTGGGTTACCTGCTGAGATCAATATATCTTGCGCCTTGAGCTGTGCAATAAGAGCGGTTTGAGCGATAGATTCGTCAACTTTTGCAAACAAAATATTGGTTTGAATATGAGCAAGGTTTACCGCAAAACCTTCGACATTATTGAGCTGCTCTGCAAGGTATTTCGCATTAGTATGATCATCAACTAAACGTACTGTGTTTTCAGTCAGAGCGATTTTACCCGCAGCAGCTAAAATACCTGCCTGACGCATGCCACCACCTAGCACCTTACGCCAGCGACGAGCACGGGCGATTAGTGCTTTATCACCAAGCAGTAAAGAGCCAACAGGTGCCCCAAGCCCTTTTGATAAACAGATAGTAAAGGAATCGAAGTATTTAACGATTTCACAAATATCAATATTCAGTGCCGCTGCTGCGTTATAAACACGTGCGCCATCAAGGTGAAGTTTTAAACCATGTTGGTTAACAAACTCACGGGCTTGCTGAAGATATTCTAACGGCAGGACTTTACCGTTAATGGTGTTTTCAAGGCTAAGTAGCTTGGTACGGGCAAAGTGAGGATCGATAGGTTTAATGGCAGCGCTAAGTTTGGTAAAGGGTAAAGTACCATCAGGCTCATTTTCAATCGGCTGAGGTTGAATTGAACCTAAAACAGCCGCACCGCCACCTTCGAACTTGTAGTTATGTGCTTGCTGCCCACATAAATATTCATCACCACGTTCACAGTGTGCCATTAATCCAAGCAAGTTAGCTTGAGTGCCAGAACTACAAAATAAAGCTGCTTCAAAGCCATGACGTTCGGCAGCATATTGTTCTAAATCGTTAACGGTTGGATCGTCACCATAAACATCATCCCCGACAGGGGCATTGGCTATTGCTTGGCGCATGGTTGTTGATGGGCGAGTTACAGTATCAGAGCGAAAATCTATCATTTATTATTAGCTTCCTGTTGCGTTTTTTTTAATATATCACCGTGTAGTATTTGTTTTCTATAGTGGTTACATCTTGTTATTAAGCATCTGATAGCGTTATGTTTAAAACGCATTTTATGACATTTTGATTTATACGAGATTCTCACAAAATATATTGTGTAAACCATCTACACTTAAAAGGTCGGTTGTTTATTGTACAGTTGTTGAAGTGACTCAGAGTAGGCCACACTAGGAGGACGATGTGATGTTAGTGGAACAACGAGACTTTACCTTGCTAGGTAAAAAGCAGCGGCATGCTCATATTAGTGTGATCCCCACGGGAAAGTTACGCGTTAACATTCTTGAGGAGAACGCAGAGCAAGAGGCTGAGTTTTCGCAATTATGGTTTAGCAAAACCGGAACCAAAACATTATTAGTCTGCCGAGATGAATCAAAAGTCAATTGGCAGTTAGATCTTAGCAACAAAGACGCGAAAGAGCTTGAACACCTGATTGAATCTGCGCAGGAAGATTATGAAATCTTAATGCGTGATTTATAACTATCATCAAATCCTGGTGTATGGTTTGGTGGGTCAATTTGATTTTGCGAAATGAGTGTGTTTAACCCTGCCAGTAACTAGCAGGGTTTTTTCAATTTCGAGGGGAAGGTAAAATTAGACTTGCCTTTAATCCACCACGTTGGCTGCGGCTTAAGATCAAATCACCACGGTAGCTGTGAGCCAATTCATTAACAATGTTAAGTCCTAGCCCTGTACCTGGGGTACTTTCATCTAAACGCACACCACGTTTGAGCACTTGTTTGCATTTCTCTTCGGCAATACCGATACCATCATCTTCAATAACAAGGGTCACTTCTTGTTTATTCTTATTCGGTTCTTGGTAAACACGAATTAAAGAGTTTGCCCATTTGTAACTGTTTTCGATTAAGTTACCGATCATTTCATCTAGATCGCTACTTTCAACCGCTACCATCACATCACTTTCGAGTTCATTCACTAAAATGATGTCACGATTGGCATACACTTTGTCCATTGCCAATGATATAGCATCAACACGGCTAGAAACCGCAGTTTTAGCAGCTAAAATATTGACCGCACCAGCCATACGTGAGCGACCTAAATGATAGTCAATATGCTGTTGTAACTGTTCTAGCGCAGGTACAAGTTTCGCTTTAGTTGACTCATCAAGCAGTGCTACTTCATTGTTCAAAATCGCAATGGGTGTTTTTAATGCATGCGACAAGTTACCAGAGTGATTCCGAGCTCGTAGTAGTAACTCTTGGTAGTGAAACAGCAGAGCATTCAAATCATCAATAACAGGCTGAATTTCTACTGGGTAAAGCCCTGTTAGTTCTGTCGATTTCCCTTCACGTACCAATTTTAAATTACGGCGCAGTTTACGTAGAGGCCATAGTGACCAACTTACTTGCAGTGTCGTTAACGCTAAAATACCAATCGCCATGATGGTTAAGATCAACCATAAACCACGGGTTAATTGTTGCAGCGTTTTAAGTAAGCGATCTTGGTTAACCGCAACAGAAAGCTCAACCGGATAATCACTGTCAGGCAATAAGAACTTACGTTTAACAACAATTAGCGATTGATTATTTGGCCCATGATAACCATCGTCATTGCTACCTGAAATCGTGGTATCCCACAGAGAACGAGAACGCAGATGTTGGTTATTGAGCTTTAGCGACCAATACAAACCACTGTAAGGGGAGTTAAAGCGTGGATTTGATAGTCGACCATCAAGGTAAACTCGTCCGTGCGCATCAATATCGACTAATGCTGTAATTTGATCTAAGTAAAGGTATAGCTGGGTTTTTTCTTGTTCAATAAGGTAGTTTTTAATGAAACTCGGAACAAGATAGCCAGCCGTTAAGATAATCGCCATGAGCCAAATTGCAGCGGCACTTAATAGGCGATTACGAATACTCGGCTGACCTTTCTTACGTTTGTTAGCTAGCATTGATCCGGTATCCAAGACCTCGAACAGTCTTAATGACATCATTGCCGATCTTACGACGAATACGACCGATAAAGACTTCAATAGTGTTTGAGTCACGATCAAAATCTTGCTTATAGATATGCTCAACCAACTCAGTACGAGAAATCACTTTATCAGTGTTGTGCATTAAATAAGATAATACTTTGAATTCAAGCGCAGTAAGATCGACTAACTGGCCTTGCCACGTCACTTTAGAGGTACGGGTATCAAGGCTTAAATCACCAGCTTGAATAACAGGGGAGGCGTTACCGGTAGAACGACGAAGTTGCGCACGTACACGTGCAACTAATTCAACCATTTGGAAAGGTTTGGTAAGGTAATCATCAGCACCCGCGTTTAAGCCATCAACTCGCTGAGTTAACTCATTACGGGCACTTAAAATGACCACTGGGCAGTTAACGTTCTCTTCACGGATCCCTTTTAAAACCGTAATACCGTCTAATTTAGGTAAGCCTAAGTCGAGAACAATGGCATCCCAAGGTTCAGACGTTGCACGGTATAGCGCATCTATACCATCACACGATAGCTCTGCTACCCAACCACTTTGTTCTAACCCTGCGATAATTTGTTCGCCAAGGGTTACTTCATCTTCTACAACAAGAATTTTCATTTTGGAGCCTTGATGACATTTTCTAAATGTCGTCCTTTTATTTGTAACATTTGCAAGGATTGAGCTTGATATTCAACTTTTATTATATTGTTTTCACTATCAATCAGTTTTAGTTCATAGATCCACTCACCATTATCTTCGTTGAGCTCTACTTTAATTATGCGTGCAGATAACTGTTGTGAAACTTTATGTTGAAGCGCTGAATAAGGCTTTATAAGCCCTTTTTCTACGGCTGTCATTACATCATCGTGATGTTCATCGTCGCTAACGCTAGGAGCAGCAATAGCTGCAAAGGTTAACGAACCGAGAAGTCCGATTATATATAAATATCTATGACGTATTTTCATATTTATAACTGTAACGTAGCAAGCATGAATGGAAAGTGAATGACAGCCATTATGATAACGTTGTAAACAGGGGTAAGTCGTTAAATATTTAGGCTTTTATTGTAAAACTATGATCCAGTTATAGCTGTCTAATTATCCAGCTCTAGAAGTGTTGATGTTTTATTCAATTTTGGTGAATGGCTTGCTAGTTGGGCGTATTTGTCGCAAAATCTCGCGCCATAAAGAGTAATCGAAACAGGTAACGCACCATGGCTTCTAGCGCACACGCACTTCATATTTTGGTTAAACACAAAGAATTGGCTGACGACATTCTAGAGCAGCTAAAAAAAGGTGCAAAATTTCAAGATCTCGCCAAGAAACACTCAACGTGTCCATCAGGTAAGAAAGGCGGTGATTTAGGCGAATTTCGTAAAGGTGCTATGGTACCGCAGTTTGATAAAGCAGTATTTTCTGGCAAAGCAATCAGCACTAGCCAAGCGTTAAAAATGAAGAACAACAACCTACGAGGTTTGATCCCTGAGCCGGTCAAAACTAAGTTTGGTTGGCATGTTATTAAAGTGTTGTATGTTCTTTAAATGATAGAAAAGCGCTGATTGAGTCAGCGCTTTTTTGTTTAAGCATCAATATGATCAAGGTTGGTTGCTAGTTCTACAAGGTCTTTGTAGTAATCTACATTGATAGTGTCGGGCGTTAATTTATGGAATGCTGGCTCTATCCAAAAATCTCCCTTTGAGTAATCTGTCATATTATTTATGTCAATGTTTCGTGTGTAATTTATATAATGATGTTCTATGTCTTTTTCTCTTTGGCTGTTATTGGAATGTAAATAATTGTGGGTATTTCGGACGAAAGAATATAAGTCGCAAGTATACTCACCATAATCCCATCTATTCTGAATAGTTATAGTATTACTGGTAGGAAATGTGGCTGTTATTTCAAGAGGTTTCAGTTCAAAAGTGATTTTTAGTGATTTGGCAACTTTTTCTATTATTTTATACGTTAACTGTGCAGTATTACCCGGTGTTTGAGTATCAAATATTGATTTACAAGCAAAGTCATATAATTCAGAGTCTTTTTCTCGTAAACATAAAAGAAAAGCAAGGTAGATAATATTTAAACCTTGAACATTACTTAAATTATCTATAGTTGCAATTAAGCGATCCGTTATTTGTATAACTTGTCGAGTAGACAGTCCAAATGCTTCATAAACAAGAGTTAAATTTCTTAGGGAGATAGTTTTGTCATTATCGTTCTGGTCGAGAGAATTTGGAAATGTACTTATTCTTTTTTTGTTCAAATATTCTTTATCAAGCTTATATGTATCACAGTGAACACCCAGTATCTTTTCATATGAAGGTGCTTTAAACGTATATCTACTGTTAAAGAATCGTCCTAAATATTGCTTAGCATCAAATCCTTCACCATAAATCGCTTTAACTGCGTGTTGTAGTTGTTCAGTATCGGTTGCAACTACAAATACGACACCTGGAATATCAAAAATATGTTTGATAGCTTCAAGCATTTCTACAGCATAGTTAGGACGGCAACGATCTAGTTCATCTATGAAGATAAAAGCGGGATATGATTTAGTTGTATCATTACTTTTTACAGCTTCAATCCATTGTTCAACATTATGTTTTAGACTATCGATAGATTTTGATTTTGCATCATGCTCGCTGATTAAATGTTCTACCATTTTTTGAGCTGCAAGCCCCATATCGATAGATTGCCCATCACTATTAATGCTTTCACCAATGGCTTTATCATCAGCCATTTCCATTATTTTTAGTGGATCTACTCCAAGATATTTTGTTGTAAGGCCTCTAGCTAATGCAGGTGCTGCTGCTTTTAATAAACCAACGAGTTTTCTTGACACTTTGAAAACGTTTTTATCAGCATCTTTGCCAGCTTGTTTTCTTAACTGTTTTATCATTGATGAAATAACGGTCATTAATGGATCGTCAGAATAGTCTTGTTTCCATGCATCAATGTAGACAACAGGGTAGTGCTCTTCCAAAGTGAGAGCCCAACGTTTTAAGAAATATGACTTTCCAGCTCCCCATTCGGCATTGAGGTTAAGGACATAGTTTCTTTTTTGTTTTTCTGCATCTCGGTTTTGGTCAAAGCCTTGTTGAGCTAAAAATGAAGTTAAGAATTGCGCATATTTTTCACGATCAAGCTGATCAGGTTGAAAATATTCATCGAATGTATCGTTTGTTGTAGGCTCAGACCAATTGAATTTAACCTTCATTGTTATCTTTATTTATCAATGGATTATTGAAATAAAGTACCACAGATATACACCTTGTGAGTGTGCTTGTTGTATCAAAAAGTAACGAGGAAAATATTTATATGCTTAATGATGTTTTTTGATGGGACTTTTTACACTCCTTTACGTTTCAACCCTGTATAAACGTAACTATTTTTCATAGTATCAAGTTATGCCCTTGTTACGGAGAATGCCGATGAAAGGTTTATTTGATCAACTTATCAATCAAGCTAGTAATTATATGGAGAAGGGGAAGTCAGCTTCTGGTTCAAGTTCTGCTGATTTATTAAAAGGGGCGACGGCTGGTGGTTTAGTCGGTGCTTTATTAGGAAATAAGAAAACCCGTAAATTAGCAAAGAAATACGGTGGTAAAGCAGCGGTGATTGGTGGTACTGCCGTCATTGGTACCGTCGCATATCAAGCTTATAAAAAGTGGTCACAAGAATCTTCCCATGCGTCTAATGTTGCAATGGAAAGTCACCCTGCTAGCCAACAAGCAACCATGCTTAAGACTAATCAAGATCTGTTAGTACAGGCGATGATATTTGCAGCGAAATCAGATGGTCATATTGATGAGCAAGAGAAAGCAACGATAACACAGTGGATGTTAGATAACGGAATCAATCACGATATTGAAAATGTGATTGTACGTTGGCTAAATGCGCCATTAGATCCACAAATGTTAGCTAAACAGGTCACTGGACTAGAACAAGCATCAGAAGTGTATTTAGTAACTTTATTAGCTATCGATGTCGATCATTTCTTAGAACGCGCTTATCTAGATGCGCTAGCACAATCGCTGCAATTACCATCAGGTTTGGTACAACGGATTGAAGAGCAAGCGAGCCAGATGTAATTTTAATGAGCGAGATGATTAGCTAGCTCGCCCATGTTCTATTTACTGTTCCCAGTCTTTAATGATTTGTGCAATTTGGTGGGTATCTTTGTATTGATGATGCTCGCCAGCCACTTCAATACATGTCACGTTGTCACTATTTCCAAGTAATGTTTTTAGTTCGTTGAAGCTACCAAAGGGATCACTGGTTTCTTGGATGACTAAAGTTGGCGTTGTTGTTTGGGTTAAAGCGGTGAGTTTTTTCTTATCATCGTCATCATATAAAGATAAGGCGACACCAATAAAGATTAAGCGATCCCAAGTGATGTTTGGTTGGGCGTTTAAGGCAATTAATGTTCCGATTGATTTGGTGATCTGGATATCGTAATGCCCGTTAGGTAGGTGTTCGATTTCTGTTTTGATATCAAATTCTTGATTGTTATCCCATGCGCTAAATTTATGTAGCGTAACTGGTTGGTCGTTCCAATCAAGGTTATCAATAATTTGTTTTAGCCAAAGTTCTGTTGCTGGCATTTTGCCGGGAATTGCTAAGATATTCATCTGCGCCTCATTGGGTATATCTGTCTTGAATAGGCAGAATGCGAACTTATATATCAATAAATAATACGCTGATTTTTGATGATAAATAGTGTGATTAGAGACGTTTTGTGGGAACAGAGATTGAAGAAAAGGCATTGGAATTGAGGTTAAAAGGGGCGTATTGGTAACGCCCCTAAAGCAGGAATTAGTGAGTTTGACCTGCTGGCATTGTGCTATTGATTTTTACTGGACCAAGACCAACAACACAACGGCGGTAACCCATTTCCCAACCTTTTAGGTAAGCGGCTTGGCTTACTTTGTCGTAGCTATCAACGATTTCTTTAGTTGGTAGAAACTGTGCTTTCATCGCATCTTTACAGCCGTCATCGTAGCCTTTTTTTTCTACTGGAGCTGTATTTTGCTTAACTACTTTAGTGATCACCTGAGGCTCAGGTGGTGGCGTTTGTGTTGCACAAGCTGAAGTCAATAAAGCAAGACCGGCTAAAGCTAAAATCTTTTTCATAATATTCTCATTTATATAATCACACACTTTTCAAGTAGTTGCAGAAAAGTGTATGTGTCCTTGTTAGAGTTATATTATAACAAAATACCCAATAAGAATAAAATAAGTCGAATTGTGATGCTCTGTGCATATTTTATAAATGATGATTAGAATTAGCGTAAATTGACAATAATTTCTTGCGATGTACGGGTATCACTCCAATGAAGCAGTTGTGAATAAAAGTGTTTAAGTGTGATGAGGTATAAGCTAATCAGGCTAAAACAACTGATAGCAGTAATACCTTGTTCAAAGTGATGTCCACCAGATAGTAATAAGATAACGCCGATGGTTATGCCAATGGATGAGATCATTAACCATAGTGGGTAGCTAAGTGTGAAGAACTGATAAAAGTTGAACAGTATAGAGAAGATCATTTTCTTAAGATGAAACATAATACACCCCCAAACCAATATGTTTATTAATTGTTAAATTATGGCAATTAATCGAGTGGTTAAACTAGTAGGGGAAATTTTTGTGCGACTGTTCATATTTTGATGATAACGATGAAGCAAGTGGACTGCTTCATCGTTATGTGGGTGAGTTAGTCTTGTGACTCTGGCGTGGTTGGTTTTGGAATATAACGACCTAGACGATCAATCTTTCTGTTTTTCGAGAAGAACATTTCCAATTCAATCATGATCCCCGGGTTAGGGTGGTAGTTGTATTCTCGAGGAAACTCGAGCTGTGGGCGTACACCTAAGTAAAGCCAATGCTTGTAAATACGCTTATTCCATGTTGCTGATACCCAATAGTTAGTGATTTCTTTATCTTCACCGGTATCTGCACTCACACCTGTTGAGTATTCAAAAAGAACCTTGTCATTGTAACGATGGAATATCTCAAATTGTTGCAGTAATTCCCATTTGTCATCTTCTTTTAAATATTGCGCACTGGTTGTCGTTTTGAAGATCTTTGATTCTTCAGGGTTTAGTGCGTAATAACCACTTAGCTTACTAAGTGAGCCAAGCCCTTTTGAATGGTAATAAAAGAATTGTTGCTCTAACTGAGATGTCCAATTTTCACTGATGGGATCGACACGAGTAAAACGAGCTTTGGTAAACGGATCGAGCGGCAGTTTTAATTTAATACCGATATCAAAATCAGTGTGCCAGTTACCAAACTGAGTATCTTGAAGGCGGAATGCACCAACAGTATCACCAGATGTGTTTTTACTGCCTGTTGTAATTCCACGTTGCTTACTTTCAAGACTATCAAAGTCACTTGGTTCGGAGTCGATGATCAGTTTCCAGTCTCGCTTGACGTGGGGTAAATCAAGTTTGAAGTAGACTTTAAATTCGTTATCTAACTTGCCACGGTAGGAGTAAATTGAGCGATTACGGATCCGTAAGTAACTGCGGTTTACTAGATCTGACTCGTCTTCATCTTTGGCTAGGCTTTCATCAAGGTATTCGCCAATGTTGTGAACAGTCTCAGTTAAGTTTTGATGAGAGTTATCAACCCAATCAGCAAAGGAGTTATGTTGTTCTGCATCACTGACAGATTGTTCGCTAACAGTTTGGGGTGATTCGCTATTTGCAACGGTATTTTGCTCTGCTTGACTAATACTAGGGATAATCGAGAGGAAGCAAACGGGTAAATATAATTGCTTTTGCAATGTTTTAAAGGGGATTAACGATTTCAAAGTATTCAAGCTTCCTTTCTGAATTCAGTACCTTAGATCCAAATGTTGTGAGAATCCAGATATTACTTTATTACTGATAGAGGCGCTCTTAATGTGATTATAGTGTGCCAATAAAAACAATTGTCTCAGTTGTTATATATTTATCACTAAATCATCATCTGAATATTGTGTAACCACACTATACTGAAAAGGATTTTGTGATTACCAGCCTCCGAAATAGGATATTATTGTTGTGCTGAGTATATCAATCGCTTTTGAGTTGTATGGGTTATGGTTACTGTATTTTGTGACTTGCCTTTAAAATATTTACTATTAGATTTAGATATAAATGACGATTTTTAATAGATCTGTTATTGCAAGTATATGAAACCGAATGCAATCGAGGGAGTATATGGATAGTTCAGAGCTAGATAGCATCAAGCGGGATATGTCGGTTAAAGTGCACGATATTTTTGATAACTTTGAAGAAAATAATAATCGATTACCCACGATGGAAGAATTTAGAAGTATTTTCCATGACTGTGCTGATAATTATTTAGGTCCTTTAGATCAACAAGTTGTCGATGGTATTAATGCTAATTTGGAGCGTCAACGAATTCGTGAACAGCAACTGTGGGATGCGGTGAACGAGTTGGAATCTGAAGAGCGAATGCGAAGAGACGCAGAATAAGATTATTGGGGATGCGTCATTGCAATGCCTACTTTGGCGTGTGAGCGTATCCCTAATTGATGACAAATACGATGACCGATGGCGGTCATTTTTTTGAGATCAACACCTGTTTCAATTCCTAGCTCTTGGCACAAATAGAGTACATCTTCTGTGGCTACATTGCCGCTAGCGCCTGGCGCATAAGGACATCCTCCCAATCCTGCCACACTGCTATCAATAGTGGTGATTTCCATCAGCAAAGCTTGGTAAATATTCGCTAAGGCTTGCCCGTAACTGTCGTGAAAATGTACCGCAATGGCTGTTGCTACGATCTGCTTTTGCATTTCTTCGAGTAAGCAAGCCACCCGTAATGGGGTGCCTGTACCGATGGTGTCGCCCAATGAGACTTGATAACAGCCCATATCAATCAAGGTTTGCGCAATGCTGGTGACTTGTGCTGTAGATGTTTTTCCTTCATAAGGGCAATTCATTACGCAGGAAAGGTAGGCGCGAATAGGGATCAAATGCTGGTGGGCAACAGTAATAACAGGTTCAAAGCGTTTGATACTTTCGCTAATACTGGCGTTGATGTTTTTCTGGGTAAAGGTTTCCGAACATGAGGTAAAAATTGCAATTTCATTGGCATTCACATTGATAGCGGCTTCTAGTCCTTTAAGATTTGGCGTTAATGCGGAATAACAAACCTGAGGTTGCCTGCTTATTTGTGACATGACTGAGCTTGAATCTGCCATGGTGGGGATCATTTTCGGTGAGACAAAGGCGCCTGATTCGATATGGCGTAATCCAGTTTCACTGAGCGCATTAATTAACTCAATTTTTAGTGTTGTCGCTTTATTGCCAAGTGAGGCGAGGTGAGGTTCATTTTGTAAGCCATCACGAGGTCCTACCTCAAATATCGTCACCTGTTTAGGTAGTTTTTCTTTGAGTTGATTAGTGATCTTTGTCGTCATGGCGGATACTCCAGCTTGGCTGTGATTGCTCAAAAAAGGCTTGTATGCCTTCTTGTGCTTCTGGGGTACAACGAATGTGAGCAATTAAGTCACTGGTATAAGTAATAAGTGTTTGGTCGATAGGGTTGTTCTCGCACTGTTGGCATAACTGTTTGATAGTGCGTAAAGCGTTCGGGCTGTTATTGAGTAATACATTAATGATCTGCTGTGTTTGCTGCTTAATATCGTCACTAATGAAATGAATGATCCCCAATGTTTGCGCTGTCGTTGCAGTGATTAATTCAGTCGTGAGCATGTAGCGTTGTGCTTGCCTAACTCCCATCGCTCGGCAGACATAGGGCGCAATGGTTGCGGGTACTAATCCAAGCTTGGCTTCACTTAAACAGAATTTCGCTTGTGGAGTGGCAATAGTAATGTCACAACAGCAGATCAAACCGAGTGCGCCACCAAAAGCAGCCCCTTGCACAATAGCTATAGTTGGCGCTGGAAAGTGATATAGCCTATCGAGTAATACGGCAAGTTGTGCTGCATCTTGTTTATTCTCTATTTCTGTTTTTAATGCCATGCTTTTCATCCAGTTAAGATCAGCACCAGATGAAAAGTGTTTGCCGTTAGCATCGAGTATTAAGCAGCGAATGTTGTTTTGTGTTTTAAGTTGCTCAAGTGCTGTGAGGAGCGCTGTGATCATCTCGGGATCAAAAGCGTTGGATTTCTCTGCTCGATTTAAAGTGAGTGTCGCAACACCCGTTTTAGAAACAGTAACTAATACAGTGGGCTGTGTATTCATATGATGACCTCAGCACTACATGCGAAATATCCCAAACTGGGTGTCGGGAATAGGTAAGTGATGCACTATAGCTAATGCTTGTGCTAATACTTTGCGGGTATCTTTAGGATCGATAATGCCGTCATCCCATAGTCGAGCACTGGCATAATAAGGATGACCTTGCTCTTCGTATAAATCTAAAATCGGTTGTTTAAGCGCGTGTTCATCTTCTGTTGTCCAAGGTTTGTTTTCACGCTTGCGAATAGCTTGTGTCACTTGAGATAAAACAGCGGCCGCTTGCTCACCACCCATTACTGAAATTCGTGCATTAGGCCACATCCATAACAAGGTGGGATCATAAGCGCGTCCGCACATGCCGTAATTACCCGCACCATATGAGCCACCGATGATCACTGTGAACTTAGGCACATTGGCACAGGCAACGGCCATCACCATTTTTGCTCCATGTTTGGCAATGCCTTCGGCTTCAACCCTTTTTCCTACCATGAACCCAGTAATGTTTTGCAAAAACAGCAGCGGAATTTTTCGCTTGCAGCATAACTCAACAAAGTGCGCACCTTTTTGCGCTGATTCTGAAAATAGAATGCCGTTATTGGCAATGATCCCAATTGGATAGCCATCAATGTTGCCAAAGCCACATACAAGGGTATTACCAAACATGGCTTTAAATTCGTCAAAGTCAGAATGATCAACTAAACGGGCAATGACCTCTTTAACATCAAATGGAATACGCACATTAGTACCAACAATGCCATAGAGATCGTCTATTGAGTATTTAGGTGTATGAGTGTTGAAATTTGAAGGTGTTAGCGATGAACAGTTAGATGGATAATGACAACTAGCAATGGCTTCACGAGCAAGATCTAACGCATGTTTTTCATCATTGGCGTAATAATCAGCGAGCCCTGATTTTTTACAATGCACGTCAGCACCACCTAGCTCTTGAGCCGTAACCTCTTCGCCAGTTGCGGCTTTAACAAGGGGAGGGCCAGCTAAATAAATAGTCGCTTGATCTTTGACCATGATAGAAACATCAGCCATAGCGGGTATATAAGCTCCGCCCGCAGTACATAAACCCATAACTACTGCGATTTGCGGAATGCCTTTGGCTGACATTTGGGCTTGGTTGAAAAAGATTCGACCGAAGTGATCACGATCGGCAAAGACTTCAGCTTGGTGTGGCAAGTTCGCACCGCCTGAATCTACTAAGTAAACACATGGAAGCTGGCATTTTTCGGCAATTTCTTGTGCTCTAAGGTGTTTTTTAACGGTGAGAGGGAAATAGGTGCCGCCTTTAACGGAAGGATCATTGGCAATGATCATACAAGCTTGCTGGTGGACATAACCAATCCCAGCGACAATCCCAGCACAAGGCACAGGTTCTTTATACACATTCAATGCGGCATAAGGTGCAATTTCAAGCCAAGTTGAATTACTATCGAGTAGTTGTTTGATTCTCTCTCTGACCGCTTGTTTGCCTTGTTTCTGCTGATGTTCCTGTGCGTTTGTACCACCACCTTGTTTGATGTTGGTCAGTTGCAAGTTTAAGTCATCCACCAGTTGCTGCATGTTGGTTTGATTGTTGATAAACAACTGGCTGGAAGTATCTATTTTTGAAGTGAGCTGTGCCATCGCTTGATCCTTAGCGTGCTGATTCTGCGAACAATTCACGTCCTATTAGCATGCGTCGTATTTCAGATGTACCTGCACCAATTTCATAGAGTTTGGCATCGCGTAATAATCGACCTGCGGGATAATCATTGATATAGCCGTTTCCCCCAAGGATTTGAATGGTTTCTAGCGCCATCTTCGTTGCTAGTTCTGCACTGAGCAAAATCACGCCAGCGGCATCTTTACGTGTGACTTCACCACGATCGCAAGCTTTAGCAACGGTATAAACATAGCTGCGAGCGGCATTAAGCTGGGTGTACATGTCGGCAACTTTGGCTTGGATAAGCTCGAACTCACCAATGGCTTTTCCGAATTGTTTTCGTTCGTGAATATAGGGGATAACAAGATCGAGGCAGGCTTGGGCAATACCTAAAGGGCCTGCTGCCAGTACAACGCGTTCATAGTCCAATCCACTCATTAGTACTTTGGCACCATGATGGATTTCACCTAATACGTTTTGTTTGGGAACGTGGCAATTAATAAAGACCAACTCGCAGGTGTTAGAGCCTCGCATACCTAACTTATCGAGCTTTTGTGCGGTTGAGAACCCTTCAAACTGTGACTCAATAATAAAAGCAGTAATGGCGTTGTCATCGGTGCGAGCATACACCACAAGGGTACTGGCTTCAGGGCCATTGGTGATCCACATTTTATTGCCATTAAGCACAAAGTGGCCATCATGCTGTTCGGCTTTTAATTGCATGCTCATCACATCAGAGCCGGCATTGACTTCACTCATGGCTAGGGCACCAACATGCTCTCCGGTGAGTAACTTCGGGAGGTACTTTTGCTTTTGCTCATCGTTACCATTGCGAAATATTTGATTCACACAAAGGTTTGAATGAGCACCATAACTTAAGCCAACTGATGCGGATGCTCGGCTTAATTCTTCCATGATAATCACATGGGCTAAATACCCCATATCTGCGCCACCGTATTGTTCATTGACTGTAACCCCAAGCAAGCCCATTTCGCCTAATGATTGCCATAAATGAAAAGGAAATTGGTTGTCGCAATCAATCTGACTGGCTAGGGGGGCAACATGCTCTGAAGCATAGAGGTTCACTTGCTCACGCAGCATATTTGCTGTTTCGCCTAAGTCGAAATTAAGAGAGGTATATAAGTTATGCATGCCAGCCTCCTTGACGAAAACCGATCGTTATTAGATGGTTATTTATGAATATCTGCTTTAATTAATGCTCGTTGGCAGCGTTTTTTAGCTCTTTCTAATTCATTGAGAGTGACATCAATATCTTTACGTTGATGGATGAGTAGTTGTTGTTTTTGTTCGATGATATCGATCATAGTGATTAATTGATCATGGCTTTTGTGATCATCGTAAAGGCTGAATAGCTCGCCAATTTCTTGCAGGGAAAAGCCAAGACGTTTTCCTCTGAGAATAAGGGCAAGGCGGGTTTTATCGCGTCGTCCGTATATGCGATTAACACCATCTCGTTTGGGCGAGAGCAGTCCCATGTCTTCGTAAAAGCGAATACTGCGTGGGGTAACTTGGAACTCATTAGCAAGTTCACTGATTTTAAAAGTCATCACATGTTGTCTCCTGTAACGTTAGACAGCACGTACATACCCAAGTCATTCATATTGAACCAAGTATTTTGATATTACTTGGGTACATAGCGTTATTGTCGGTTAATCAGGGCGGTGATTTTGCGAGCGATAGTCTGTACAGAGGTTTCTTAACGTTTACGTAAATGTTAGTGCTATGCTTACAAAAGCGTCAAGAAATCACCCGATATTCTCGTTATAGCCAGTGCGATACATTGACTGATGAGGTGAATTTTATGAGTAAGGATATCCTGATCGTTGCAGCCAAAAGAACACCCATTGGCAGCTTTCAAGGCGATTTAAGCCAGTTTTCAGCGGCTCAACTAGGTGGCATTGTCATTGAATCAGCACTTCAAGATGTAAAGCGTATGGCGCTTCAAGATAATGCTATTTCACACATTGGCAGTATTGAATACGAACGTATTGCTGAGCTGATTGATGAAGTTTTCATGGGGTGTGTATTAACGGCTGGTGTTGGACAAGCCCCTGCTCGTCAGGCTGCATTGAAGGCGAAGTTACCGCATTCAGTTTCTTGTGTGACGATTAATAAAGTGTGTGGTTCTGGGTTAAAAGCCCTGTTTCTTGCTTGCGATATGATCAAAGCTGGCTCTATTCGTACCGCTGTTGCTGGTGGGATGGAGAGTATGAGTAATGCGCCTTACTTGCTAACCGATAGCAGAAGTGGGATGCGTATTGGTCACAAAGCGGTATTAGATCATATGTATTTTGATGGTCTGCAAGATGCTTATGATGGGCATTTGATGGGAATTTACGGGCAGCAAACAGCAAACAAATATGATGTATCAAAAGAGCGCATGGATGCATGGGCGGTACGTTCTATTAATCATGCGGTTAAGGCGGAAAGTCATCATGCTTTTAAAGCTGAAATTGTACCCATTACAGTTTCGACTAAAAAAGCGTTAGTGATGGTAGAAAAAGATCAGCACCCTAATGAAGTGGATCCTCAAAAGATACCAACATTGCCGCCATTGTTTGCCTTAGCGGGTGAGCAAGGTACTATCACTGCAGCATCTTCAAGCGCAATCGGTGATGGAGCTGCAGCCTTGGTGGTAATGGAAGCTGAGCATGTTCGCCGCCAAGGTTTATATCCATTGGCGATGATAAAAGGTTACGCTTCTCATAGTCGTTCACCGGACGAATTCACCATCGCACCTATTCATGCCATTCGTCAGTTATTAGATGATCTTAATTGGTCTATTGATGAAGTGGATTTATGGGAAATCAATGAAGCCTTTGCAGTGGTGACATTAGTGGCAATTGATCAGCTTGGGATTGATCCAAATAGGGTAAATATTAATGGCGGGGCGTGTGCTTTAGGGCATCCGATTGGCGCAACAGGTGCAAGAGTCGTGGTGACCTTGACCCACGCATTACGCCATAAAGCAAAAACTGTAAATAATGCGAAAAGCAATGGTGAAACCAAAACACTGAAAGGCATTGCTGCTGTTTGTGTTGGTGGTGGTGAAGCACTTGCCATCGCCATTGAAGTCGATGTGAAGTCTGTCGATTAGTCGTTAATGTAAGGAGTGAAGTATGACAGGGGTCGTGAATGTATCTTATTTACGTTGCGTTGATGGGCATAACATTGGGGTGCTTGAGCTTGATAATCCGGAGTCGTTAAATGCATTAACCTTGAATATGCATAAAACCCTTCATCAATATTTACAGCTTTGGTATGACGATGAAAGCATTGTTGCTGTGATCATAAAGTCAGTGGGTGAACGGGCTTTTTGTGCTGGTGGTGATGTACGCAGTATGTATTACGCCATGAATAATGATCCTGTTCTCAATCAGCTTGATACGCCCCCTAATATTCCATTGGCAGAAGTTGATAGTCATATCGCAAAGCCATTTTTAACGGAATATTTTACCGTTGAGTACAGTTGTAACTACCTCATTCATAACTATAACAAGCCGATTATTGCATGGGGACATAGCTTTATTATGGGTGGCGGCTTAGGTTTGTATATCGGTGCCAGTCACCGAGTCGCCCAGCCAAATAGTTTATTAGCGATGCCTGAAATTAGCATTGGTTTATATCCTGATGTAGGGGCTACGTGGTTTTTAAATCAGTTACCGAATGGGATTGGACTGTTTTTAGGGTTAACGGGTTCTCATGTGAATGCCGTTGACGCCCGTGATTTAAAGATGATCGAACATATTATCGATGGCTCATCTTTGAATAAGATTGAACAGAAGTTAGTGCAGCATGCATGGTCAACATCGTTAGATAAAGATGAGAGACAGCAAGCGGCTAGCCATGCTGTTTCGATGATCCTCGCTGAATATGAAATTAACGACGAAGATAGATTACCGGCAAATCAACTCATTCCGTACTATGCCCAAATTCAAGCAGCCTGTTCGCAACAGTCACTCTCTATTATTATTGAGCAAATTAACGCTATCGATGGGCTAGGCGGTTGGATTGAAACAGCTAAACAGAATTTAAATGCCGGAAGTCCAATCACTGCACATATCTGCTTTAAACAGTTGCGTGATTATAAAGATGCATCTTTACTTGAATGTATAAATATGGAACTAGGGCTTTCCGTTAATTGTGGCTTAGTCGGCGAGTTCAAAGAAGGTGTACGAGCGCAACTCATAGATAAAGATCATCAACCGCAATGGTTATATTCATCTGTTGATACAGTAGATGAAAGTTTAATAGAGCAAATGTTTGCGTCTACATGGCTTGAGAATAAAAATCCACTTGTTATCTCTCATAGTAGGTAACTATTTATAATAACTTAGTTTTTATCAATAGGATTAGAGCAATGCAACTTGATACGTTAAAGTATTATGGTCAAAAGTCTTATTTTAACTAGGAGTCATGAATGGAAATTGAGAGTAGTGTTGTTGTCGTTACTGGCGCCAGCCAAGGTCTAGGTCAGATGATGGCTGTAACTCTAGCCCAAATGGGTGCTCAATTAGCCCTCATTGATATTAATTCAGTAGGATTGCGTAAAACTCAAGATCAGTGTCATATGCTAAATAGTAAAGCAATGGTGTATGAAGCAGATGTAACCAACGAAGATGAAGTTGTACAGGCATTCAATCGTATTGCTGAAGACTTTGGTCATATCAATGTACTGATTAACAATGCTGCCATTCTTGACGATGGCTTACTGGTTTGTGGAAAAAATAATACTTTAAGAAAAATGCCTCTAGATCAGTTCCAAACCGTAATGGATGTGAACGTAACAGGTACTTTCTTATGTGGCCGAGAAGCGGCTGAAAAGATGATTGCAACCGAATCACAAGGCGTGATCATTAATATTTCGAGTATTGCGCGCGCTGGTACATTTGGTCAAACCAACTACGCAGCATCAAAATCAGCGGTAGCAACAATGGCTGTCGGTTGGTCAAAAGAGCTGGCGAAGTATGGTATTCGTGCTGCAGCTATTGCCCCTGGTTTAATTGATACACCGCTATCGGAGCAATTAGAGCCTGAAATACTAGAGACGTTAAAAGCTTCAGTTCCTCTAGAGCGTATGGGTGCTCCTGAAGATATTGCGCACACAGTGAAGTACATTATTGAGAATGATTACTTCACTGGACGTATTTTAGAGGTTGATGGTGGCTTACGTTTATAACGTAAATTAGCCATAAAATGCGGCATATAGTGCCATGCCACCGCCTAAGACAAACATCATCATAGAGACACCGAAGGCGAATTTAGCAAGGTATGGCATTAATTTTTCCATGATATTTCTCCACTCATCATAATCAACTGCAAATACTACCTTTCATCACGTATTTAGTGAAGATAATTCGATATACAAAATAAAATTCTATTATTTATTCTTTATTGGTATTTCGTATACAATCATTGTGAATAAGACAAAGGTTGCCATATGAGTATAATAAAGTCAGCAAAATTAGCTTACAGTGATAAAAAAAGAGGGAAAGCATTATCTATCGCAAAATATGCGATGAGAGCGATGTTATATTCTCGCCAATATAAAGAGTTATCTCAGTATTTCTCTGCTGCGCAAAGAAAAGAAGTGTTGGAGCAACAACCTGAATTTTTGATGCGTTTTACTAAGCCTTATTTGGCAACATGCTTTTCTAAAAATCAGATTGTTGACGTTTTAAAAAAGCATTATTGCTGGATGGAAGAGCATTTCTCTGAAGAAGCTAGACACATCATTTACAGCGATGAATTGGAGCTTTACAGTTTTACAATTGATGAGAAAAGCTATCAAGTAAAACTGAGTTTTGATCATACTTATCGCCGTGAAGGAGAGCTTGCTCTGCTATTAACAGATAGCGAAGATAACCGTTATTATGCAATTGCCTTTACTGTTATAGATAACGATATTTATATCGGCTGTATGCAGGGTGGTAATAACGATAATGGCTTTAGTCGCTTATTTACCAAAGCTATTTTTGGTTTAAGGCCTAAGTCGTTCATGGTCGAAACACTGCGTTTGTTTGCGAATGATATGGGGATTGACCATATTTATGCTGTTAAAAATAGCGCTCATGTGTACATGGCAAAACGCTACGGTAAAAAAGGCTCATCCATTAACTTAAATTATGATCAGTTATGGCAAGAGCATAATGGCGAGGAGCATGATGAATCATTTTATGCATTGCCATTACACACTGAGCGTCGTGCTATGGAAGACATTAAACGTCCAAAGCGCAAAATGTACCGTGAACGTTATGCCTGGTTAGATGAGTACGATCAAGCGCTAAAAGAAAAACTTGATGCTGTTAGTGTTATTCACTAAATATGCTTTAAGGTTGCTAGAGACTGAATACAAATAGCGTCATGTCGCCAGTATTCAAAGTCACAGTCGATCAGGTTATCGAATTGATCGTAGTTTAAACGTTCAACAAACATAGCAGGGCTTCCTGCCGTTGCACGCAGCGCTGTCGCTGTTGAGCCCGTCAATGATGTTGTGCTCACGCGATAGCGCGTTTTTGTATATATACGATTGAAATGCTCACGGTAAACAATACTTAAAGAATGGGTAAAGTCCGTTTTCAGTAAGTTTGGAAAAAATGACGGTAAGATGTAGTTGGTTACCACAACGACAGGACGATTATCTAAATAACGTAAACGCTTTATTCGGTATAGCTCATCTTCAGTTGAAGTGTGTAGTAGTTGTGCCACTTGTTTATTGGGTTTGACTAATTCAGCTGAGAGTAATTCCGAACGGGGAGTACGACCTTGCGCCATTGCCATGGCTGGAAATTCAGTCGTATTGGTTGGATCATAAATTAATGGTTGTGGCGAGATAAACCAGCCTCGACGATCCTCGCGAAACAACTTTCCTTCCGATTCCAGTAAAGATAAAGCCTCACGTAGCGTAATACGTGTAGTGTTAAACGATTCAGCCAACTTTCTTTCAGAGGGCAGTTTTACACCTAACTGTCCTGACTCGATTTGTTCGTAAATCGCTTCCTTGATCTTTAAGTATTGCACTTGATTACTCTCTATTATCGACGATTAGTATTCAATGTATCTGTTTGTTATACCACTATTAATCAGTGGTGACACTGAGAACGTAGTGAATAAAAAGAGGGCTAGTTGAACTAGCCCTGATGTAATTAACGCTTTCTCCAACCTTGGGTGGTGCTTTCAAGTAGTTTATTACCACCAACGTAACTGATTTTAACTAGTGCAGTGGTCAGTAGCAGCATTACCGCCATCGCTGCAGCAGGGCCTGTTTGACCCGCTTCATCCATGTTAAGAACAGATACGGATGCTGGCATAGTATCTGTAGAGTACAAGAAGATGATGGCAGATGTTGTCGTCATTGCATTTACAAACAGGTAAACAAAAATATCTAAAATAGCAGGTGCGCAGACAGGTAACGTCACCTTAAAAAACGCCTTGTATTGCGGTAGTTTAAGCGATGCTGAAATAGCTTCAATCTCGGCTGGCAGTTGTTTTAAAGCCGTTACAGCTGTCATGTGACCGACAGTGTAATAGTGCATTACCGTATTGATAACCAAGATTGTCATGGTGCCGTATAACACAGTCAGTGGGTTATGATGATTATTGAAAAAGAAGATATAGCCTAGACCTAATACCATGCCAGGTACAGCCATAGGAATGATGGCAAACATTTGAAGTAGTTGACGCAAAGGGGTTGCGCAGCGGCCTTTTTCAATACAGTAAGCGCCGATAAATATCGTGATAGTGCCGAAAATTGCCACCAACACACCTAACTTAATCGAGTTAAAATAAGGCTGCCAACCAGAAGCACTAAATTGTTCAAAGTTGTAATTATGAAGGCTTAATGCGGTATTCCAAGGCCAGAAGGTCACTAGTGAGCCATAAATCGCCATACCGATAATCGTAATGATTGCTAGACAAATAACGCTACAGAACAGAAAACATATACCATCGCGGATAAAGTTTGCTTTAGGTACATAAGCTACTGAACGAGAATCAAATAACCCTTTTTGTTTTTTCTGAACCCAGCGGTCGGCAACAAATGCTAATAATGCTGGTACAAGTAGGGCGACACTGGTAACTGCACCCATTGAAAAGTTTTGCTGACCGACGACTTGTTTAAAAATATCGGTCGCTAAAATATTGTAACTACCACCAATAACTTTAGGCACTGAGAAGTCACACACAACCAGTGTAAATACTACGATTAACGCACTGATCACGCCGTATTTTGCTCCCGGTAACGTCACGATAAAAAAAGTTTTGATCGGAGAGGTATTGAGCGCTTTTGCTGCTTCATATAAACGGGCATCAGAAGTACGTAATGATGTTTTAATGATCATCAATGCGTGAGGAAAACACCAAAAAGTTAAGCCGATAGTTATGCCTACTGGTCCATAAACTGAGTGTCCCATCAGTAAATCTTGTGTAATGCCTTGATTACCGAGTAGGTAAATCAAACTGATCGCAGGGAGTAACGAAGGCGCTAAGATTGGAGCGGTACCTAAAATACTAAATAAGCCTTTGAATGGCATACAGCTTCGAGTTAGTGCATAGGCATAACCAAAGGCTAATAACCCCACGAGAGAGGTGACTGTTACACCAATAAAAAGTGTATTTCTTATAGATTGCCATACTGATGATGATGAGAAATATTCAGCGAAATTCGCTAATCCAATAAATTGTCCGGCATCATTTTGCATGCTTTTTTGTAGCATGGAAAACAGGGGAGCAATAACGAAAAAGCCCATGACGAGCAGAATAAACAGTAATATCGCTAGCGTGATAAGGTTGTTTTTTGTAATGGCATTTTTCGCGATAGTAAGGCGAGTACTCAAATTTAGTGGGGTAATTTCATGAGTATTGTTTTGCACCACGTTAGCTGGAAGTAGAGAAGCCATAATCATTAGTCCTTTATTAACTAGTCAGATCACTGAGCTTGAAAAATATGGGTGTATTGCTTAGTGATGTTTACGAAAAGGTAATGGCCTTCTTGTATCGATAGGCGGCGAAGCTCCCTAATAGGCACATCCACTTTAATGTTTTTGGCTGGATTGCAGTTTTGTAATCGGCAGTTAGCACGAACATGAGTGCCTTGAAATTCAAGATCTTCAACTTGAACAGGAATGGATGATTCTGACTTCATGTAATCTTCGGTGAAATGAATATCTTCAGGGCGTAGGCCTAGCTCGATTCTTTGACCGCGTTGAAGAGTACTTTCTGGGGTTGGCAGTAGCGTTTCGCCAATGCGGATTTTTTCGCTGCTGACCACAGATGCATCAATAAAATTCATGCTGCCAACAAACTCGGCAACGAAGCGAGATGCAGGGTTTTGATAGATTTCTTCAGGGGTACCCACTTGTTCTATTACACCGTGATTCATAACTACAATACGATCAGCCATGGCCAATGCTTCTTCTTGATCGTGGGTAACCATAATCGTGGTAATACCAAGTTGGCGTTGAAGTCGGCAGATTTCTTCACGTAGATGGGTACGAACTTTGGCATCAAGTGCCGAGAGCGGCTCATCCAGTAGTAATAATCCCGGAGATAATGCTAACGCACGAGCAAGTGCAATACGTTGTTGTTGTCCGCCAGAGAGTTGGCTTGGGTATTTATGACCAGAGTTGGGTAAGCCAACTAATTCTAACCAATGCATAACTATGTCATTGGCGGCTTGGTTTGATTTACCTTGGTTGCGTAACCCTAAGGCAATATTTTCCGATACAGTAAGGTTTGGGAACAGCGCATAAGACTGGAATACAATGCCGAAATCACGCTTTTCTGGTGCGAGGAAGGTGGTGTCTTTACCATTTTGGGTGATCCGTCCTGAACTAGCGATATCCATACCGGCAATAGCACGAAGTAATGTCGTTTTACCACATCCAGAAGGGCCAAGAAAACAGATGAATTCACCTTTGTGAATATCCAGAGAGATATTCTTTAACGCGGTGAATTGTCCAAAATTTTTACAAATATTATCGATTTGTAGATAAGTACTCATGATGTTAACTCATACTAATTGGTATATACCAAATTTAGTATTGAAGCGTTACACTTCAATGACATAAGTTTGACGTTAACAAGACAGTTAATAATAAATTCGAAAAGAAAAAGCCGAGTGTTGAAGTGACCCCCAATAGTTGGACACCAATTATTGGGGGTCTTTTATGTCCAAATATAGTCGAGAGTTAAAATGCA
>NZ_SSMG01000002.1 GCF_009873615.1 Photobacterium lucens | reverse complement strand
GACAAATGCATTAAATAATCGAAATCTTTAATGCATTTGTCTGTGTAATTCTCTCGATTGAATGAAATTTACAATGAATAAAGCAGATAGTGGCAAGTTAGTCGCTATTTCGAAATTTCTTTTTCAGACAATCCCTGCACTGAATTGAGCAATGATGAAACAATAGAATCACTATCAATACTTTCACCATTAAGTACCCGAGCCAGAATATCACTCGCAAACTGCTGTGGTGAAATCACAATATCCGGATTAACGCTTTTTACTTTATTGATATTTTTACTGTCGTTAACCAACGCAACAGTCCGTGCATTGCTATCGAGTTCAATTGCAGATAGCACAATAAACGCGTTATCGGCATCATCATCACTCAGTGCCAAGATAGCTTTGGCATTCATCACACCCGCTTGCGTTAATATCTCACCATCACTGTAATCACCAACCACAACATCAAGATCTTCAAGCAAATCTTTCGCTGCTTGCTGCGTACGCGGAGAGACAATCACGGTGATTGGCTGTTTGCGTGATGACAGTTGTTTAATGGTATTCACTGCAAGGCTTGATAAGCCACAAATAATAAAATGATTGGTTCTATTCATCTTTTTGCTATTACCTTTAACGAGTCGTTCAAAACCACTATGAACAACCGGGCCTAATACGGATGTTGCCGATGTTGCAAACACGGTAATACCGGAAACAATCACAGAAATGGTAAATAATCGCGCAGGCTCAGAAACCGGAACAATATCACCGTACCCCACTGTCGACATGGTTTCTATCGCATAATAAAACGCTGTCAACAGTGAAGTGATCTTAGGTTCAAAGCCATCGCCAAAGTACAACGCACCATAGGTTGAGGTGAGCATCAAGGTGATCACACTGATCAACGCAAAAATACTACCTGCCGCAACACTGCTTCTTGAGAAATGACGTCTAACTAAAAATAAAATAACCAATGAAATCAAACCATAATGAATGTTATAAGTTTGATCTGGGTGGATATGTGCCGTATAAAGGGTATCGATGATCATCAAGGTAAAGCTGATCATCCATGAGATACGGGCTCGGAAAAATAATCCTATTGAGCTTAGTGCAATAAAGACACCCAACATGAAATATGGGGCATTAGTTAAAAACGTATGGTTGATTTGCTCGTAATTTTTAACGTTAAAAATGGCAATAACATCAACTGGCAAACCATAAATGGTGTGGAATATAAGGCCACTATTGGCAAGGACAAATAGCGCGACAAAAATATGTCTAATGCTATAAAGCCACAATGCAAAACGGCGTAGAGTACGTCCAATCCAACGCAGTAATGAAAAACCTTCTTTCACCTAACACACACCTACAAAGTATTATCAACAACTTACATTCATAGTTTAGTAAATAAAAAATGATGTTCAGGTATATTAGATCAAAAATAAGCTAATGACAGAGATTTAAATGCCTATTGTCAAAAACAAAAGATATAAAAAAACCCAACCTATTGGCTGGGTTTTCACGATTAAAGACGTCTTAGAATGCTTCGTCTTCTTCGATATCCATATTGTCTTGCGCTTCAGATGTTTCGCCTTCCGTTACAGGGCTAAGTAATAGCTCACGTAACTTCGCTTCGATCTCTGCTGCTGTTTCTGGATTCTCAGTTAAGAACTTACACGCATTTGCTTTACCTTGGCCGATCTTATCGCCCTTGTAGCTGTACCAAGCACCTGCTTTTTCTACCAGCTTGTGCTTAACACCTAGGTCAACTAGCTCACCGTTACGGTTAAAGCCTTGACCGTAAAGGATCTGTGTATCAGCTTGCTTAAATGGTGCAGCAATTTTGTTCTTAACTACTTTAATGCGTGTTTCGTTACCAACAACTTCGTCACCTTCTTTGATAGCGCCAGTACGACGAATATCAAGACGAACAGATGCGTAGAACTTCAGTGCGTTACCACCAGTAGTGGTTTCTGGGTTACCAAACATCACACCGATCTTCATACGGATCTGGTTGATGAAGATACACATACAGTTAGACTGCTTTAGGTTACCTGTTAGCTTACGCATTGCTTGAGAAAGCATACGTGCTTGCAGGCCCATGTGTGAGTCACCCATTTCACCTTCAATTTCAGCTTTCGGTGTTAGTGCGGCAACGGAGTCGACAACGATAAGATCAACAGCACCAGAGCGGGCTAATGCGTCACAAATCTCTAATGCTTGCTCACCCGTATCTGGCTGAGAAACTAAAAGCTGATCGATATCTACACCCAACTTTTGTGCGTAAATAGGATCCAGTGCATGTTCAGCATCGATGAAAGCACAGGTTTTTCCTTTACGCTGAGCTGCTGCAATCGTTTCAAGTGTTAAGGTTGTTTTACCTGAAGATTCAGGACCGTAGATTTCTACGATACGACCCATTGGTAAGCCACCAGCACCCAGTGCAATATCTAAAGATAGGGAGCCGGTTGAAATTGTTTCGATATCCATAGTACGGTTATCGCCCAACTTCATGATTGAACCTTTACCGAACTGCTTCTCAATCTGGCCTAACGCTGCGGCAAGAGCCTTTTGTTTGTTGTCGTCCATTCGACTCTCCAACGGATGCTAAAATGAAATTTCTGAACTGTTTGAATGCAGACTAGTATACTGTCTATTCATACAGTGTCTATAGGTGACTACATTTTTTTTGTTAAATATGCGTCAGCCCAGTTTTACTCATTCACGCTTTTTACTCGCTCCAGCATGACAGACAAGGCTTTAGCAATCGCTTGTAATCTTACTGATTTTCGATCGCCTTCAAAATGACAACAAATTGTATGTCGCCATTCTGTACTATCAGCCCAACAAAACCACACCGTGCCAACAGGCTTTTCAGCAGTGCCGCCATCAGGACCAGCAATACCACTGATTGCCACACTGATATCAGCCCGAGATGCCGCTAATGCACCACAAGCCATTTCAAATACAACGCCTTCACTGACTGCACCAAACTCTGCTAGTGTCGCACCTGAAACGCTCAACATCTCTTGCTTTGCTTCATTACTATAAGTGACAAATGAGCGGTTGAACCATGCAGAGCTACCAGGAATTTCAGTAATGGCATAAGCGACCCCACCACCGGTACATGATTCTGCGGTGGTCGCAATCCAACCTTTATCTTTTAAGGCTAGTCCTAAATCAGTGGCCAGCTGTTCAATATTCATTTGTTGCTCCTTGCTAATACGATTAATGGTGGTGCATAAAAGCATGACTTCATCATACTCAATGCAATTAATTTTGTGACTTTACGCCTAACAACTACCATTGCAAATATCTTAAAAAAACTCGCTATCCCGCTTTGCCCTATTAGCGGATTCACGTATCCTTAGCGGTCAAAATTCATTGGTCATGCTGTCAATTTAGCATGACATAGTTCAAGCAAGAGTAGGCAATATCGTGACGATAAAAGGCTTAGAAAAACATACACCTATGATGCAGCAGTTTTTGAAAATCAAAGCTGAGAACCCTGACGTTTTACTGTTCTATCGAATGGGTGACTTCTACGAGATGTTTTTTGATGATGCGAAGCGCGCCTCTCAACTGCTTGATATCTCATTAACAAAACGTGGCTCTACTAACGGTGAACCGATCCCAATGGCAGGAGTGCCTTACCATGCTGTAGAAGGCTACTTAGCCAAACTGGTTCAGCAAGGCGTTTCTGTCGCTATTTGTGAGCAAATTGGCGATCCTGCAACAAGCAAAGGTCCAGTAGAACGCAAAGTAGTTCGTATTGTCACGCCAGGTACTGTTAGTGATGAAGCCTTACTTAATGAGCGTCGTGATAACTTAATTGCTGCAATTTACACCGAAAATAACAAATTTGGCTACGCAACCTTAGATATCACATCTGGCCGCTTCATGCTCACAGAGCCTGCTAGTGAAGAAGAAATGCAAGCTGAGCTTCAGCGCACGAGCCCTGCTGAACTACTTTATCCAGAAGATTTCACTTACCTGCATTTAGTTGAACCGTTTAAAGGTAAGCGTCGTCGCCCTATTTGGGAATTTGAATTAGACACTGCACGTCAGCAATTAACCCTGCAATTTGGTACTCGTGACTTAGTCGGTTTTGGCGTTGAAAATGCAGAACTTGGCTTATGTGCGGCGGGCTGTTTGATGCAATACGTTAAAGATACCCAACGTACTGCACTACCACATATTCGTGCGATCACCTTAGATACCAAAGATCATGCAGTGATCTTAGATGCAGCTACACGTCGTAACCTAGAGCTTACGCAAAACTTAGCTGGCGGTTATGACAACACACTGGCATCGGTACTTGATCAAACTGCAACACCAATGGGAAGCCGTTTACTGAAACGTTGGCTCCACCAGCCTATCCGAGATCAAAAACAGCTTAATGGTCGTTTAGATGCTATTGAAGCATTTAAAGACAGTGGTATGTTTGTGGATGTCGCTGGTGTACTACGTCACATGGGTGACTTAGAACGTATTTTGGCACGTTTAGCACTGCGCTCGGCACGTCCTCGTGACTTAGCTCGCATGCGTACCGCCATGCAATATCTGCCAGAATTAGCTGAACTATTAGCTGAAGTACCACAAGCTCGCATTAATGATTTAGCGACGTACGCAGCTCCAATGGATGAACTATGCGAACTGCTTGAACGTGCAATCATTGAAAACCCACCAGTGATCATCCGTGATGGTGGCGTATTAGCACCGGGCTATAATGCAGAACTTGATGAGTGGCGTGATCTCGCTGATGGCGCAACCAAATTCTTAGAAGAATTAGAAGCCAGTGAACGTGAGCGTCATGATATTGATAGCTTGAAAGTGGGCTTTAACCAAGTACACGGTTTCTTCATTCAAGTCAGCCGTGGTCAAAGCCACTTAGTACCAAGCCACTACGTGCGTCGCCAAACGCTGAAAAATGCCGAGCGTTATATTATCCCTGAGCTTAAAGAGCATGAAGACAAAGTACTTAACTCAAAATCTAAAGCACTCGCATTAGAGAAAAAGCTATGGGAAGAGCTATTTGATCAACTACTGCCACATCTTGAGCAACTACAAAATGCGGCAAGCGCCCTTTCTGAACTTGATGTGTTAACAAACCTTGCTGAACGTGCCGATAGCCTCAATTACTGTCGTCCTGAATTAATGGAACAAACAGGGATTGAGATCACCGCAGGTCGTCACCCTGTGGTTGAACATGTGTTAAGTGAGCCGTTTATCGCTAACCCTATTTCGCTGCATCAAGATCGCCGCATGTTGATCATTACCGGTCCTAACATGGGTGGTAAGTCAACTTACATGCGTCAAACCGCATTAATTGCATTAATGGCACATGTGGGCTCTTTTGTTCCAGCAGAAGCGGTGAAGATTGGTCCACTAGATCGTATCTTTACCCGTATTGGAGCCTCTGATGACTTAGCCTCTGGTCGCTCAACCTTCATGGTTGAAATGACAGAAACGGCGAATATTCTTCATAACGCCACCCAGCAAAGTTTAGTGTTAATGGATGAAATCGGTCGTGGTACCAGTACTTACGATGGTCTATCACTGGCATGGGCAAGTGCTGAATGGCTGGCAGATAAGATCTCAGCCATGACATTATTCGCCACTCACTACTTCGAACTAACAGAGCTGCCATCACTATTAACCGGATTGGCGAACGTTCATCTCGATGCTGTTGAACACGGAGATGAAATTGCCTTCATGCATGCCGTTCAAGAAGGTGCTGCGAGTAAGTCTTACGGTCTAGCGGTAGCGAGTTTAGCCGGTGTTCCGAAATCTGTGATCAAGCGAGCTAAGATCAAGCTGCAACAACTGGAAGCATCAGGTCACCAACAAGCACTACAACCTGACGTTTTAGCTTCGCAAGCACCAAAAGAAGAGCATCAATTAAGTTTGATCCCAGAGCCGAGTGAAGTGGAAGAAGCATTGGCGAATGTGAATCCAGATGACTTAACCCCACGCCAAGCCTTAGATGAATTATATCGATTAAAAGCACTGCTTTAATCTTTAACTCATTCAACAGAAACAAAAAAGGACGCTTCTGCGTCCTTTTTCTTATTACTATTTCAATGTATTTAGAAGGAGGTAAAAAGGTTACATTGAATCAAGTAAATTAAAGCTCTTGATTAAAGAGCGACTCAATATTAAGTCCTTGGTGCGTTAGCATGTCACGTAAGCGTCGCAGACCTTCAACCTGAATTTGGCGAACACGCTCACGGGTTAAACCGATCTCACGCCCAACATCTTCTAATGTTGATGCTTCATAGCCCAGTAAGCCGAATCGACGCGCTAACACTTCACGCTGCTTAGGATTAAGCTCTTGTAACCAATGAACGATTGAGTTTTTGATATCATCATCTTGGGTTGATGATTCAGGACTTCCACCTTTTTCATCAGGAATAATATCAAGCAGTGCTTTTTCTGAATCACCACCGATCGGATTATCTACCGAGCTCACTCGCTCATTTAAGCGCAACATACGATTCACATCATCAACAGGCTTTTCTAACTGTTGTGCAATGTCTTCGGCTGTTGGCTCATGATCCAGCTTTTGTGCTAATTCACGTGCCGTACGTAGATAAACATTGAGCTCTTTGACTACATGAATAGGTAGTCGGATGGTGCGGGTTTGATTCATGATTGCCCGCTCAATGGTTTGGCGGATCCACCATGTCGCATAGGTAGAGAAGCGGAAGCCTCGTTCAGGATCAAACTTCTCAACAGCGCGGATCAGGCCTAAATTACCTTCTTCCACCAAATCGAGCAGTGCCAGTCCTCGGTTACTATAGCGACGCGAGATTTTCACTACTAAACGAAGATTACTTTCAATCATTCGTTTACGTGCAACTTCATCGCCGCGTAATGCACGACGAGCATACAAGACTTCTTCTTCTGCGGTGAGAAGAGGCGAATAGCCAATCTCACCGAGATAGAGTTGGGTAGCATCTAATGCTTTTTGAGTTGCTTCATATTTAGCAATATCGGCGTCATCATCATTAACCGATATTGCTTCAGTATCAGAACTATCATCAGCAGACGGCATTGGAACGTTCATTTCCACGTCTTCGTCTAAAGTGAATGAATCAAGGTTTGTGGCTGTGCTGCTTCTACTCATAGCGCCTCCCAGATGGCGAGTTAGCAAGACATTACAACTTCATCATGTCATCTCTAATTGCTGCATCATTGATTTTTCGTTTCTTATTTAGGTAAGTAGCGCATTGGATCCACTGATTTACCCTTATAGCGAATTTCAAAGTGTAGCCTTACACTGCTAGCCCCAGTGCTTCCCATGGAAGCTATCTTTTGCCCAGCTTTTACTGTTTGTTGCTCTTTTACTAAGATCTTATCGTTATGCGCATAAGCACTTAGATAATCTTCACCATGCTTAATGATGACTAAATTACCGTAACCCGGTAATGCATCACCCGCATATACAACAACACCTGCTGCGGTTGCTTTAATTGCTTCTCCTCGCGTACCTGCAATATCGATACCTCTATTGCCATTTTCTGAATTTGAGAATCCAGCAATAATTTTACCTTTTACAGGCCAAGCCCATTTTGATGTTGATGGGGTTGTGCTTGGCTTAGTTGTTACAGGTTTGTTAACTTTTGAGTTTTCAGAGTACTCTTTTGGTTTTGACTGCGCAACCGTTTTATTGTCTGTTTTTTGTGCGACAGGTTTTGAAACTGGCTTCGGTTTACTCACAGGAGTCGTTTTCACAGGTGGTGTAACCACAGACGTATTTGATGAGTATGATGAGCGGCTACCACTAGGGATAGCTAATCGTTGGCCTGGATAAATAATGTATGGTGGCGCTAAATTGTTTAGGCTAACAATGTCTTTTACATTTTGACCTGTGACGTAGGAGATAAAATATAACGTATCCCCTTTACGTACCGTATATGAATCGCCTCTAAAGCTACCACGCTCTAACTGAGAGTAATCTTTACTGAGATTAGCAACCGGAGCTGGTGTATGACTACTACAAGCTGATAGCAGAATCATACTGGTTACTGCTAACAAAGAAGGTTGAATAATTTTTTTCATCATACACTCTGTACTCATGGTTTAAGCCAAATCTCCAGCCACTAAAGGCACAAATCTTACGGGTTCAATCACGGTTTCGCAAAATGCTTCGCCATTTCGGACAATCAATTTCAATTCTTGCTGTTGATAGCCAACAGGCAAAATTAATCGTCCACCATCAACCAGTTGCTCCAATAAGCTCTGGGGAACTTCACTAGGAGCTGCGGTCACAATAATGGCATCGAAAGGCCCTTTACTTGCCCATCCTTGCCACCCGTCACCATGTTTGGTTGATATATTATGTAACTCTAACTGTTTAAAGCGTCTTTTCGCTTGCCATTGCAAGGCTTTGATCCGCTCGACAGAATAAACATGCTCAACAAGTTGAGCTAACACTGCTGTTTGATAACCTGAGCCTGTGCCAATTTCTAACACTGAAGATTGGTAAGTTAAGCCCAATAACTCGGTCATTTTCGCAACAATGTAGGGTTGAGAAATTGTTTGCCCACTACCAATCGGTAGCGCATTATTCTCATATGCTTGAAAAGAGAAAGCTTCATCAACGAAGCGTTCACGAGGAACGGTCGCAATCGCATTTAACACTCGCTGATCACTGATCCCTTTATTTCTTAAAAATGCGATTAAGCTATCAAGCTGACTTTGATACCGCATGATTACTGGATCTCCACATTTCGCATCCAGCCTTCAACTCCAACCATGGCATCATGCGCGGTCAAATCAACTTGCAGTGGGGTTATCGAAACCGCACCTTGTTCTATGGCATAAAAATCAGTGCCTGGGCCTGCATCTTGGCATTGACCAGGAGGGCCTAGCCAGTAGAGCGGTTTACCACGAGGATCTAACTCTTTGATCATATTTTCAGCCCGATGACGTGCACCTAGACGTGTCACTTGCCATGACTTCAACTGTTCAAAAGGCACATCAGGAACATTAATATTTAAGATATTATTGCCCGGTAACGGCTGTTGCGATAACTGCTTAACAACTTGCTGAATCACCTTCGCAGCTGTTTCAAAATGCCTATCACCGACTAAAGAAACCGCAATCGCTGGCACACCAAGAAAGTGACCTTCAGTGGCTGCGGCAACTGTGCCTGAATAGAGCACATCATCACCTAAATTGGCGCCGTGATTAATGCCAGCAACCACAATATCAGGACGTTCATCTAGCCATTCATTTAGAGCAAAATGAACACAATCCGTTGGTGTGCCTTGTACCGAGATACGGTTTTTACCTTCTTCTCGAATACGTAGCGGGTAATCCAGTGTTAATGAATTTGATGCCCCTGATCGATTTCGATCAGGCGCAACCACTATTACTTCTGCTAATTCACTTAATGCTTTTGCGAGTGTATTAATACCTTCGGCAAAAATACCATCATCATTACTGATCAGAATTCTCATCATTCACTACCTCATTTTGAAGTGGCATGATCAACTCACGCACTACCGAGGTGGCAAAACTACCAGCAGGCAGAGCAAATGAAACAATCAAATCCTTCTCTTCGAAATGCCATTGCATATTTTTAGGCATCAGTAGCAATGGACGACGATCGTGACGCATACGGTTATCACGCACAAGTTTAACTAACGCTGGCTCTTGCTCCACAATCGCTAATTCAAACGCTTGTGCATCATCTTGCGTTGGTAGTGCGTTATCACCTAACAATGGACCTGTAATAGCAAGTTCACCGGATGTAACTTGCTGCTGTAATGTATCCGTTACCACATCTGCAACAAACGTACGTTCATCACCTTCTGCTTGTAAGCAGTCTCCAGCGATAATCGTTGCCGCTAAACCTTGCTCAATACGCTGTGACAATACTTGATTAAACATCCAAGAACGTGCAGCTGAAAGGTAAAAACTACGCTTGCTCTTATCACGTACACGGAACTCATCGTTGCCCCAAGCACGTGCTTTAACCACGTTATTACCACCATGGCCAAAACGCTGTTCACCAAAATAGTTGGCAACACCTTGTGCTTTGACCATTTCTAAACGCTCAGTTAATGCATCAAGGTTATCTAAATCAGTAAGACGTAATTGGAACCAGTTACCCGCTAAATCACCTGGGCGTAATTTTTTATCATGGCGCGTCACTTCAAGAATTTCGACACCAGGATGTTCAGCTTCAAACTGACTAAGATCTGGATCAACTTTACCCGGCAAGTGAACACTTAACCACTGCTCAGTCACAGCATGGCGATCTTTAAGTCCAGCCCAGCTCACGTCACGTGATTTCACGCCACATGCTTTTGCTAACTCATTCACTACATACTTGGTATTTTCACCGACCTTGCGAATTTTCACCATCAGGTGTTCGCCTGTACCGCTAAACTCAAAACCGAGCTCTTCATTCACGATGAAGTCTTCAGGATTAGCTTTAATGCGTCCGTGACAAACTGGCTTTGCATGAAACCAGTTAAAACAATCCATTATATTTTCTGCAGTGTGAGAATGAGACATAAGCTCAAGATACCTTTTTAATTAAAACAACGGCTTCACAAGCAATGCCTTCTTTACGTCCAGTAAAACCTAAACGTTCAGTTGTCGTTGCTTTAACATTAACATTTGCGACATCTGTTTCTAAATCTTCAGCAATCGCCTGACACATCGCATCAATATGGGGGGCCATTTTCGGTGCTTGTGCCATGATGGTGACGTCTACATTACCCAAGCGATAACCTTGAGATTTCACTTTACTGTAGACATCACGTAATAAAAATCGGCTGTCAGCTCCTGCCCACTCGGCATCAGTATCAGGGAAATGGCGACCGATATCACCAGCACCAATCGCACCTAATAGTGCATCACATACCGCATGTAGTGCTACATCGCCATCAGAGTGAGCAATTAAACCTTGTTCATAAGGGATAGCAACGCCACCAATAATAACCGGACCTTCACCACCAAATTTATGAACATCAAAACCATGACCAATACGCATTATGAATATTCCTTTAATAATTGTTGTAAGTAGAACTCTGCTAACGCTAAATCTTCTGGCTGCGTGACTTTTAAATTATCAGCCCGACCTTTAACTAACACGGGGGAATAACCACAAAACTCAAGTGCTGATGCCTCATCGGTGATCACTGCATCTTGTGCCAATGCGGTTGTTAATGCTTCACGCAGTTGCCCTGCTCGAAACATTTGTGGTGTAAGTGCATGCCACAATTGTTCACGATCAACAGTGTGGTCAATCGCAGTACCTTGTTTATTCATCTTTGCGCGTTTCATGGTATCGCGAACAGGTGTTGCTAAAATCGCGCCATACTCGCTTTGCTTAGCAGCAACCATTAACTGACGAAGATCGTCTAATCGCACGCAAGGTCTTGCTGCATCATGCACCATCACCCATGCATTATCGTCATTAATTGCCGCTAACCCTGAAAACACAGAATCTACTCGTTCAGCACCACCATCAACCACGGTAATACGAGGATCATTAGCTAGCGGCAAGGTTGGAAAATACGGATCTGTTTTACTAACAGCAATAACCACGTGTTGAATTTCAGGCAGACTTAATAAACGCTCAACGGAGTGTTCAAGGATCGTTTTACCCGCAATCGTCAAATATTGTTTAGGGCGATCTGCCGCCATACGACTACCGACACCTGCGGCAGGGACAACAGCAATACATTTATCGATCATGAATGGTTATCTCATTACTTAGCTAGGCTGTGTAATTAGTTATTATCGCCAACTACACGAACAAATGTTTCCCCTGGTTTAACTAAACCAAGATCGGTACGTGCACGTTCTTCAACAGCTTCTTTACCACCATGCAGATCTTTGATCTCGGCATACATCTGCTGGTTACGCTGATGAAGCTCCGCGTTCGCCTTTTCTTGTAAGGCTACGCTTTCTTCCACGGCATTAAATTCATTCATACCATTTTTGCCATACCAGAAGTCGTATTGTAACCAAGCTAAAAGCCCTAATAAAACAATAATAAACAGGCGCATAATTCTCCCTGCGAAATAATTGGTAACAGCAAGCTGCATTCCAATTGTCGAAGATTTTAAGTCAACCTGCACAATTGGAATGCATTTTGCCAAGCAGTAATAATCCCATAATCGGGTAACTGTGACCACAATTATGCTATGAGAGTTCACAGGGTTATTACTTAACGGCTGATTTTGTCGAAAATAAACACAATCATAACCACCTAAATTCATCTTAAATAATAATTAACCCACGACTCCGGTAGTCGGCACCATTATTTCGGTGGGGTTCCCGAGTGGCCAAAGGGAGCAGATTGTAAATCTGCCGGCACTGCCTTCGAAGGTTCGAATCCTTCCCCCACCACCATTCTTTGCTGTAATGCAAAGCAGGCATCGTATAATGGCTATTACCTCAGCCTTCCAAGCTGATGATGCGGGTTCGATTCCCGCTGCCTGCTCCAAACAATTCCTCCTTAGTTCAGTCGGTAGAACGGCGGACTGTTAATCCGTATGTCGCTGGTTCAAGTCCAGCAGGAGGAGCCAAATAGAAAAGCCCGCAAGCAATTGCGGGCTTTTTTACGTTTAAAATCTAGACGTTAATTAACAACTCATCTAATGATAAAGGTCTATTCACTATTCTTAGTTCGCTAATGTAACCGTAAAGAGGGTTATGTACTAAACCGTTAGAACATGAAGAACCAACGATCCAATTAGCACCTTCTTTTATAGCAAGCCCTGTGCTTTGTTCTGGATTACGCATGACGATGTAACCATCAATATACATATTGGTATTGATACCATCGTTAATAATAGCGATATGATACCATCTCATAAACTTGAGACTAAAAGACCACGCAGTCGTAGGATCTTGTTTTTTATTATCCATGGTTTCCCATTGGATCTCATGAAGGGAAGAAATCGCTAAAACAACGGCTGGATCTTCACCACCCTCGTCACGGAAATCATTTCGACTTGCTTGCTGGCATAAAATTCCCCCCCAACGTGACAAATCACTTTCCCAATCATCTGGTAATTGAAGGTAGGTTTCGATGGTGTAGCCTTGATCCCAATTATTAGCGCTGATTGCAGCGCCAAGGGTCGATAAGTATGCGCCAGTATCTTCAGCTTTATTACCTTTAAGCAGAACAGAACCTGTTGTATGTCCTTGTTCTGGTGATGAGTCAGAATATTCAAAATATTCTTTCAATGCACCTTGGTTGGCATCTCTTGGCATCATTTTAAAGTGGCTACCATTGCCTGAAAGGTCTTGGAATACAGAAGTTACGCTCCCTTCGTCATCTATTTTCATCATGTTTTCTTGATCGAATTTCCAATAACCAACCGTACCTTCAATAAGGCCTGGCATAGGTGTTAACTCACCTTGGTTTAAATTACTGAAGCGCTCCTCAAAATTCATCTCGAATTCGAAGTGGTTTGTTTCATCTGTTAATTCAGGTATATCAAATGGGTTACGTGCATCCTCTGGGATCGCCTGAACCCAAGGTGAGAATGAGCGAATAACTAGCTGATTGTTACCGTAATCAAAACCGACAGTTCGGAGCATGCCATTTCCTCCCCAATAATCAGCTTGGTAATCAACAACCATCATAAGTACGTCACGACCGTAAGCATTCTTAGCTACCATATTAGCTGCACCATGATGATGACCATTCATGGTGAGGAAGATCTGGTCATTTTTATGAATGAAATCGATCCAGAACTCGAAGCCTTTAGAGGTAATTAATGGACTTTTTCCATCACTATCAATATTTAACAGTTGATGGGTTGATAAAATTGCTGGGGTGTTAGGGTATTGATCGAGTAAGTTTTGAGCCCAATTGAATGTTGCTTCTGAAGGGTTCCAATCGATTGCAAAGACCAAAAACTCAGTGTTATTTTCCGGCTCTTTGAAAAGGTGACAACTATTGAAACCACATTCACTGACTGCGATACATGTGTTGATTTCAAATATTTTACTTTCAGGGAAGTGGTTTAAAAAAGGTTCATTGCTTTGGCGTTCATTGTCAAAATGATCACCGTTTTCAAGATCGTGATTACCACACAGAAGAGAGTAAGGTGTATTTTCTGATGCTCCTAAGATATCCATTGCCTTACAGGCGACATCCCATTCGGCTGGTTCATCGTAATGTTCCACTAAATCACCGAGGTGAATCGTGAATGGAATGTTTTCTTCTTTCCAATTATCTGCAACCCATTGGGTTTGAGAAAAATAACGTTCAGGGCTATTTTCAGAATATTTTTGCGTGTCAGGTAAAACGGCTAATTTCCAGTTTTGATGGACTTTCTTTTTTCCGTTGCCTGAGTTGTTGCTGGATTTACACCCAGTTAAATATGCTGCAACCATAGTTGCTGCTGTTCCCTTAAGGAATACTCTTCTGCTAATCATGCTTTATTGTGTTAATAAGCTTAGATTGATTGTATTTATCGATAACCTCTAACGTTATATTTTCTTTAAAGCTAAAAAAACCGCCTCTTACAAGGCGGTTTCTTTTAACCTAATTGAGTTACCTCAATCATGCTTAATGAAAAATTAAGCTTGGCCTTTAACTTCTTTAAGACCGTTGAAAGGAGCACGCTCACCTAGTGCTTCTTCGATACGGATTAGTTGGTTGTACTTAGCAACACGGTCAGAACGGCTCATAGAACCAGTCTTGATTTGACCTGCAGCAGTACCAACAGCTAGATCTGCAATAGTTGCATCTTCAGTTTCACCTGAACGGTGAGAGATAACTGCAGTGTAACCAGCGTCTTTAGCCATCTTGATAGCAGCTAGAGTTTCAGTTAGAGAACCGATTTGGTTGAACTTGATTAGGATAGAGTTAGCGATGCCTTTCTCGATACCTTCAGCAAGGATCTTAGTGTTAGTTACGAATAGATCGTCACCAACGATTTGGATTTTCTTGCCTAGTTTCTCAGTTTGGTATGCGAAACCTTCCCAGTCAGACTCGTCTAGACCGTCTTCGATAGAAACGATTGGGAACTTCTCAGTTAACTCTTCTAGGAAGTCAGAGAACTCGTTTGAAGTAAAGATACGGCCTTCACCTTTTAGGTTGTACTCGTTCTTCTCAGCATCGTAGAACTCAGATGCAGCACAGTCCATAGCTAGAGTTACATCTTTACCTAGCTCGTAACCTGCAGCTGCAACAGCTTCAGCGATAACTTCTAGTGCTTCAGCGTTAGACTTAAGGTTTGGAGCAAAACCACCTTCGTCACCAACAGCTGTGTTGTAGCCTTTAGACTTAAGAACTTTAGCTAGGTTGTGGAATACTTCCGCACCCATGCGAACTGCATCTTTAAGAGTCTTAGCACCAACTGGTTGGATCATGAACTCTTGGATGTCAACGTTGTTATCAGCGTGCTCACCACCGTTGATGATGTTCATCATAGGTAGAGGCATAGAGAATACGCCAGGAGTGCCGTTTAGTTCAGCGATGTGCTCGTATAGAGGCATGCCTTTCGCAGCAGCTGCTGCTTTTGCGTTTGCTAGAGATACAGCTAGGATTGCGTTAGCACCGAAGTTTGACTTGTTTTCAGTACCGTCTAGGTCGATCATGATTTGGTCGATTTCAGCTTGATCTTTTGCATCTTTGCCGATTAGCGCTTCAGCGATTGGACCATTTGCTGCAGCAACAGCTTTAAGAACGCCTTTACCTAGGAAACGTGACTTGTCACCATCACGAAGCTCAAGAGCTTCACGAGAACCAGTTGAAGCACCAGATGGCGCAGCAGCCATACCTACGAAACCACCTTCTAGGTGAACTTCTGCTTCAATTGTTGGGTTACCACGTGAGTCGATGATTTCACGAGCTAGAACTTTAACGATCTTAGACATTGTGTTTCCTCTTGCTTTATCTTCAAATTAAAAGCTAAAAAAATAGCTGTAGCTATAACCACTACAGCTATCAGTAATCCTTACTGGTTAAGCTCACCACGGTGGAACTCGCCCGCCGCTTTAACAAAGCCTTCAAACAATGGGTGACCATCGCGAGGTGTTGATGTGAACTCAGGGTGGAACTGTGCAGCTACGAACCAAGGATGATTCGGAACTTCGATAATTTCAACTAGTTTCTTATCAGCAGACAAACCTGATACTTTTAAACCTGCTTTTTCAAGCTTAGGTAGTAGCGTGTTGTTTACTTCGTAACGGTGACGATGACGCTCATGGATCGTTGGTTGAGCGTATAGTGCACGCGCTTTAGAACCGTCTTGTAGGTGACATAGCTGAGAACCAAGACGCATTGTACCGCCTAGATCTGATTTCTCAGTACGCTCTTCAACATTACCTTCGCTATCTACCCACTCAGTGATAAGACCTACAACTGGGTGTTTAGTTTCTGCATTAAATTCAGTTGAGTGCGCATCCGCCATATTGGCTACGTTACGAGCAAACTCGATAAGAGCAACTTGCATACCTAAACAAATACCTAGGTATGGAATTTTGTTTTCACGTGCGTATTGAGCGGTCAGGATCTTACCTTCAACACCACGGTTACCAAAGCCACCAGGAACTAGGATAGCGTCAAGACCTGCAAGTACTTCTGTACCTTTAGACTCAACATCCTGAGAATCGATGTATTTGATCTTAACAGACAGACGATTTTTCAGACCCGCATGCTTAAGTGCTTCGTTTACTGATTTGTATGCATCTGGCAGTTCAATGTATTTACCAACCATACCGATTGTTACATCAGCAGTAGGGTTAGCTTCTTCGTAGATCACTTGTTCCCACTCAGAAAGATCGGCTTCAGGTGCTGTGATGCCAAAGCGCTTACACACTAGCTCATCAAGACCTTGAGACTTAATTAGTTGTGGGATCTTGTAGATTGAATCTACGTCTTTCATTGAGATTACAGCTTTTTCCTGAACGTTACAGAACAGTGCAATCTTCGCACGCTCGTTCGCAGGGATCATACGATCTGAACGACAGATCAGTACATCAGGCTGAATACCAATTGATAGTAATTCTTTAACAGAGTGCTGGGTTGGCTTAGTTTTCACTTCACCCGCTGCAGCTAGGTAAGGAACAAGCGTCAAGTGCATGAACATGGTGTTTTCACGACCTTGTTCTACAGCTAATTGACGAATAGCTTCCATGAATGGCAGTGATTCGATATCACCTACAGTACCGCCTACTTCAACGATTGCCACATCATGACCTTCAGCACCCGCAATAACACGAGATTTGATTTCATTAGTGATGTGAGGAATTACCTGAATCGTTGCGCCTAAGTAATCACCACGACGCTCTTTGCGTAATACGTCTGCGTACACACGACCAGCAGTAAAGTTATTACGCTTTGTCATTTTGGTACGAATGAAACGCTCGTAGTGACCAAGGTCTAGGTCAGTCTCTGCACCGTCTTCCGTAACGAATACTTCGCCGTGTTGAATTGGGCTCATTGTGCCTGGGTCAACGTTAATGTAAGGGTCTAGCTTCATCATAGTCACGTTTAGACCACGTGCTTCTAGAATAGCTGCAAGTGATGCAGCAGCAATGCCTTTACCAAGAGAGGAAACAACTCCGCCCGTAACAAAAATGTAATTCGTTGTCATGTTTAACCTGGAAGATTGGTGTAGAGGATAAAAAGTATCTGGACGGGAAATTAGTATACCAGACACCATTTATCGCCACAACGTGAAAACTATCACACCACCCTTTGATTTTTTTTGTCTCAAATCAAGTTAGTGATATGGCTTTGAAAAACTTACTTTTTTAAGGCTCAACTAACACTTACAGCGATAAAACCACACAAATACATTCTTTTAAGGAATGATTATTTATATTCTTGTTTCTCTTTTACCCGATTCCATTCTGCATCAAGTTCAGATAATGAACACTGACTGATCAGCTTTCCTTGTTCTAGCACATTTTTTTCAACTTGGCGAAAACGCTTCTCAAACTTTTTATTGGCTTTCTGTAGTGCAAGCTCTGGTTTCACATTGAGATGACGGCTTAAATTTACTACCGAAAATAGCAAATCCCCCAACTCTTCTTCAATTCTCTGTTGTTCAGGCACAGCTTGAATCACTTCATCCATGACTTCATCGAGCTCTTCTTTTACCTTATCAACTACTGGTGCTAATTCATCCCAATCAAAGCCAACATTTGCGCAGCGCTTTTGGATCTTATCTGCTCGCATCAAAGCAGGTAACGCATTGGGAATATTCGCCAGCAAACTTGAATCTTGCTCTTTCTCCGCACGCTCTTTGGCTTTCTCCGCTTCCCAATTTTGTTTGACTGCGGCTTCATCTGCAAAATCAGCATCACTAAAAACATGAGGATGACGGCGAACCAGCTTTTCATTAATTCCAGCTACGACATCATCAAACTCAAACAACCCTTGCTCTTTTGCCAGCTGGCTATAGAAGATAACTTGGAATAATAAGTCTCCTAGTTCTTCTTTTACATCGTTCCAATTTTTCTGCTCAATAGCATCTGCCACTTCGTAAGCTTCTTCAAGGGTGTAGGGAACGATTGAATCAAAGTTTTGTTTCAAATCCCATGGGCAACCACGGTTAGGGTCTCGCAGCTGAGACATAATCGTTAAAAGATCATCTATCTGTGATTTTGACTGCTGAGTCATATTATCTTTCTCCGTAAAAAAATAGGTAGCCAAAGCTACCTATTTCTCAATTTGATATTATCTATCAATAATTAACCATAAAGACGTTTGGCTTCTGCTACATCTTTAACTTGCTCAATACGATTTAGGACACGGCCTAATACTTCTAAGTCCGTAAGCTCAAGCTCAAAATCCATGATCGACATTTGTTTTTTATAATCGACACGGCTCTTCATACCCGCGACTTTCACTTTTTCATTCATCAACGTATTGGTTAACTCTTTTAGCAAGCCATTACGCTCAGATGCAGTTACTCGCACCGTGATGGTGTAATTACCAACAAAACCACCGCCCCAAACAGTATCAATGATACGCTCTGGCGCATGGTGACGCAGCTCTTCTAACTGCTCACAATCCATGCGGTGGACCGAAATACCTCGACCTTGAGTAACAAAGCCTTGAATATCATCCCCCGGAATTGGCTGACAACAACGAGCAAGATGGGTCATTAGGTTATCAACGCCCTCCACCACGACGGCATCGCGTTGTGGTTTCTTATGGGTTGCCGCTTGCTTGTTGCTCGCTTCCGCCAGTTTCTCTAATAGTTGCTGATCTTCTTCTTCCGCAGTTGGCTTATTCACTAACGCATTAATATGATTAATCACCTGATTAATACGTAAATCGCCGCTACCGATCCCTGCGTATAACTCTTCAGGAGAGTTCACATTAAAGCGTTTAGCCGCATACATTTGGGCATCTTTTAATGTTGCATGGATCTTAACTAGCTCTGCTTCTAAGATCTCTTTACCAGCGATAATATTCTTATCACGATCTTGCTTACGGAACCATGCATGGACCTTGGCACGAGCACGACTGGATGTCACAAAACCTAAGTTAGGATTCAGCCAATCTCGTGACGGGTTTGGCTCTTTTTGGGTGATGATTTCAACTTGATCACCCATTTGAAGATGGTAAGTAAACGGAACAATGCGCCCTTCTACTTTCGCACCAATACAACGGTGACCCACTTCAGAGTGAATATGATAAGCAAAATCTAGCGGTGTTGCATTTGATGGTAAATCAACCACATCCCCTTTTGGGGTGAAAGCATAGACACGATCATCAAATACTTGGCTGCGTAACTCATCCAGCATTTCGCCAGAATCTGACATTTCTTCTTGCCATGCCAGTAGCTTACGTAGCCAATTGATTTTCTCATCATACGCGGATTGCGCTCCGCCTGATGCTGTACCTTCTTTGTATTTCCAGTGTGCCGCAACACCTAATTCAGATTCTTCATGCATTTGCTTGGTACGGATCTGAATTTCAATGGTTTTACCTTCAGGCCCCAATACCACGGTATGGATAGACTGGTAACCATTAGGTTTTGGATTTGCTACATAATCATCAAACTCTTTCGGCAGGTGACGGTATTTAGTGTGCACCACCCCTAATGCGGCATAACAATCTTGCAATTGATCGGCAATAATACGTACAGCACGTACATCAAACAGCTCATCAAAGGCGAGATTTTTCTTCTGCATTTTGCGCCAAATACTGTAGATGTGCTTAGGTCGCCCTTGCACTTCTGCTTTGATGTTTGACGCTTTCATGGCCTCTGATAAATCATCGACAAAATGCGTGATGTAGTCTTCACGATCGATACGACGTTCAGATAACTGTTTGGCGATTTGTTTGTAAGTATCAGGATGCTGATAACGGAAGGCGTAATCTTCAATTTCCCATTTAAGCTGACCAATACCTAATCGGTTTGCTAATGGTGCATAAATATTGGCACACTCTTGAGCTGCAGCTCGGCGCACTTCATCGGGCTCATTTTTCACTTCACGCAGATTACAAATACGCTCAGCGAGTTTGATAACGACGCAACGGAAATCATCGACCATGGAAAGCAGCATGCGACGAATATTATCGACTTGTGCCGTTTGTGCCGCTTCTTCAGCGGTTGATTTAAGCTGGCTGATCGCACACATTTGCTCTACACCTTCAACCAAATGAAGGATAGTCCCGTTATATTCCTCTTTTGTTTGCTCATGGCTGTAGCAGCCCGCTTCCACAAGAGGATATAACATAGCAGCGATCAGCGTATCGGCATCCATACTTAAGGTAACAAGAATTTCAACCATTTCACGGCCACGCCATAACAATAACGCACCGTTTTCTTGCTCAGCGACTAGCTCAGTACAACGCTGATATGTTCCTTCAATACGACTCGATACTTTCGCATCTTGACGTAAGCTCTCTACCCATGAGGCAAGCTCAAATGTAGTATTTTCCTTTAAATGCGCACCGCGAACTGCGACCATGTTTCTATCCTGTTTTCTCTCTGAATACCGATGAATGTCTTACATCACATTACTATTTTTCTTTATTGTGATTAACACTTAACAAACAACGCCATTGATTCTAAATGTCCGGTATGAGGGAACATATCCATCATGCCTAAACGTGCCAACTTATAACCTTGCTGCAACAATATTTGGCTATCACGAGCTAATGTTGCAGGATTGCATGATACGTATACCACTTTGCTTGGCGCTAAATTCACAATATGTTGCATTACGCCAGCAGCACCCGCTCGTGCTGGATCTAACAAAATTTTATCAAATTGCTCTTGAGCCCACACTAATTTCGTTACATCTTCGTCTAAATTTGCTTGATAAAATGTAGCATTATCTAGACGATTTGCGACAGCATTTGCTGTTGCGCGTGTCACCATTTCATCCACACCTTCAACACCCACCACCGCTTTAGCACGGCGTGCCAATGGTAGACTGAAGTTACCTAGACCACAGAATAGATCTAACACCCTATCTTGTGGCTGAACATCAAGCCAATTGATCGCTTGCTCTACCATTTGTAAATTCACATCACGATTAACTTGAATAAAGTCTTTTGGTGAAAACGTTAAGCGCACATCATCAATGTCATAATAAGGTTGCTCACCCATTACTTGCTCAAGTTCATCTGAAGATGGGGCTAAAAACAGCATGAGCTGATGCTCAGTCGCAAAGGCTTTAATTGCAGCAAGATCTTTGTCATTAAAAGACTGTAAGTGACGGATTAACAATACCCGACCATTATCAGCATTCACCAATTCAACATGACCCAAATGTTTGCGCCCTTTTAAGCTAGATAACAAGGTGCGTAATGCGGGTAGTAAGCTGTCTAACTCCGTTGCAAGCACAGGGCATGCGCTCACATCGACAATGTCTTTACTCTGCTTTTTACGAAAGCCAAAGACCATCTGTCCATTCGGTAACATACGGATGCTAAAACGTGCGCAACGACGATAATGCTCGCTTTGTCCAACGATAGGTGCGACTTGGCTTGTTCCTTCTCCTGTGATGGCAAACTTTTCCATCAGTTCAGTTAATGCCTGCTGTTTGGCGATAACTTGACCTTGGTGGGATAAATGCTGCAAGTTACAGCCGCCACACTGGTCATAGATCGGACAATGAGGTTTAATACGCGCAGAGCTGTCTTTTAAACGTTTGATCACGCGAGCACGGGCATAATTCTTTTTATCTTCCGTCAATTGAACAACCACAGTTTCATCCGGTAATGCGCCGTCGATAAAGACAGGTTTATTGTTCAAATGGCCGATGCCAGCGCCGAGGTGATCTAAACGGCTAATTGTTATTTCTTTATGCTTGGTATCGGTTTTACGTTTTTGAGGCTTAAAAAAGCGTGCCATAAAATTTTGCTCACTGTTCAGACATTGAGTGTTTGTCGAAGAGCGCTAGATTCTTTAACCTAGTGCCACAGATGGGAGCTAATTCTCCCATAGATTTGTCTGCTTGTAATTAAGAGAACCATGACCAGATATGGACTTCGTGCCAGAGTCTTCACTCTGACATTAGCACCTACACTTATTATCGGCTTATTATTAAGCGCATTTTTTACCATGAGCCGTTATCAGGATCTGGAACATCAGCTTATTTCGACCGGTGCAAGTATCATTGAACCCCTCGCTATTTCTGCTGAATACGGCATGACGGAAAAGAACCGAGAAGCCATTCGTCGGCTAATTGGTTACACCCATAGAAAGCATTCTGACATTATTCGCAGCATCGCTGTTTTTGATAATCACAACCATATTTTCGCAACATCTAACTTTCACCGTAACTTTGAATCCTTCATGTATCCCGAAGGAAAGCCAATCCCTCGGCTACTCGATACCCAGCTAACCGACAATACTTTAATACTCCGTGCGCCTATTTTAACTGAAGGGCAGTTTGGCTCGAATGTCGGCAGTGATATGCGTGGTAAAGCCTTGGGTTACATTGCTATTGAATTAGATCTGAGCTCACTTCGCTTACAACAGTACCAAGAAGTCTTCACTGCCTTAATGGTATTGCTGTTAGGTTTAACCTTATCATCGCTTTTTGCCTATCGCTTAATGCAGGACGTAACGCAACCTATCTCGCATATGATCAGCGTCGTTGATAGGATCCGTCGCGGTCACCTCGATATCCGAATTGAAGGTCGCCTATTAGGTGAGCTTGATACGCTGAAAAATGGTATTAACGCCATGGCTATTTCCTTATCGGAATACCACATAGAGATGCAACAAAGTATCGACCAAGCCACCTCAGATTTGCGTGAAACTCTTGAGCAGCTTGAAATTCAAAACGTTGAGTTAGACATCGCTAAAAAACGAGCTCAAGAAGCGGCACGCGTGAAGTCAGAGTTTTTGGCTAATATGTCCCACGAATTACGTACACCACTAAACGGTGTGATTGGCTTTACCCGCCAGATGCTAAAAACCAAGCTCAATACCAGCCAGAAAGATTATCTGTTAACCATTGAGAACTCAGCCAATAACCTGCTTACCATCATCAATGACATTCTTGATTTCTCGAAACTGGAAGCAGGTAAGTTGTTACTGGAAAATATTCCATTCGACTTTACTGATTCTCTCGATGAAGTGATGCGTTTGCTTGCACCTAGTGCCCATGAAAAAGGTCTTGAGCTAACGCTGAAAATCGATAACCGCATTCCACCAGGCTTGATTGGTGATCCACTGCGTATTCAGCAAGTGGTGACTAACTTAATTGGTAATGCGGTGAAATTTACTGAACACGGTAACATTGATGTGTCAGTTGAACTGAAATCAGAGATCGATAACAACATCGAGCTGCAATTTATGGTGCGTGATACTGGTATCGGTATTTCTGAACGTCAACAAGCACAGTTATTCCAAGCCTTTAGCCAAGCTGATGCGAGTATTTCTCGTCGTTATGGCGGCACGGGGTTAGGTTTGGTGATCACCCAGAAACTGGTCAGCCAAATGGGCGGTGAAGTGAGCTTAACCAGTCGCTTACACCAAGGTTCGACCTTCTGGTTCACTATCAAGATGAACAAAACAGATCTGCCTGTATCCCAACCGATTGATACCACTTCGCTTGAAGGTAAGTCATTACTTCTGGTTGAAGCCAACATGCAAGCCGCATCCGTGATCCAGCAACGTCTCATGTTAGCTGGTGTGCATGTCACTTACCGCGCTTCGATGCCAGATGATCTGGATCGCCATGACTTTGCCCTATTGTGTTTATCACCGGGTGAGCAACCACCACTACCAGTCATACTCAATGATGTATTTAAAGCCGAACAAACCGCTGAAAAAGTCTTGGTTTGCTTACCGACAACAGAGCTTGCACTCTCAGAAAAACTAACCCAAACCGGTGTTTATGCTTGTCTTGGTAAACCACTGGCGCAGCGTAAATTGTTTGAAGCCTTATGTGATAATGATGATGAGCTCATCAGTGAGTTGGAAGTTCCATTATTACCAACCACCGCAGAAACGCTGCAACCACTAACGGTGATGGCCGTTGATGATAACCCTGCGAACTTGAAGCTAATCTCCGCCCTGCTCGGTGAGCGAGTGGAAACGGTTATTACCGCAACTGGTGGTAAAAAGGCTGTTGAGTACGCCCAGAATAAAGCTTTTGATTTGATCTTTATGGACATTCAAATGCCGGAAATGGACGGCGTTACAGCATGTCAGAAAATCCATGAAACAGCGCTGAATAAAAATACCCCAGTAATTGCCGTAACAGCCCATGCCATGGCTGGCGAGCGCGAGCGTTTAATTAATGCAGGTATGGATGATTATCTGACTAAGCCTCTGGAAGAGCACATTTTGCAACAGATCTTAGCTAAATGGATTGCACCAACAGCCTCACAAGCTAATACAGCTTTAAACAGTCGAGCACCTGTCACGCTTGAAGGGAAGATAGAAAACGTACCAGCAGTACCCGTGGTTGCTAATAATAATATCAGTTTTGACTGGGATTTAGCGCTTAAACAAGCCGCAGGTAAGCCAGATTTAGCCCATGACATGCTACAAATGCTGCTCGACTTTATGCCAGAAGTGGAAATGCTGGTTAATGAAGCATTAGACGGTAAAGATGTGGATCTATGGCCACCGATCCACAAACTCCACGGTAGCTGTGCTTACAGTGGTGTTCCTCGCTTGAAAAACCTCTGTTCAGAAATCGAAACCGCACTAAAAGCCGATGCGACCATTGATGATGTTGAGCCAGAGTTACTCGAGTTGATTGATGAAATGGATAATATCGTTAAAGCATCGAAAGATTATCGACACTAACAAGTGCTCATTTTAAGATCAAAAAAGCGGTAGCCAAAACTACCGCCTTTTTATTATATCTCGCTATGACCTATCAGAGCATGAACACTAGCTTTCTAGAATCACCGTTGCCACCGCATAACGACGCTCATCAGCTATCGTTAAATGGACATGATTCACCCCCATCATCTGCGCTAGCTCTTGCGCCTTACCTGATAATGTAAGCAAGGGTTTACCACGCTCATCATTGGTGACAGTAAAATCTTGAAAAGACACACCACAGGCAATACCAGTACCTAGTGCTTTCGATGCCGCTTCTTTAACTGCAAAACGCTTGGCGAGAAAACGGCCTTTCAGCTTAAGCTCTTGATAACGTTCAAGCTCAGAGTCAGACAAGATCTTATTAGCAAACGCCTCACCTGAACGAGTCAGTACCTTCTCTACTCGTTCAATTTCAGCAATGTCTGTCCCTAAACCTAAAATAGCCATTAACGACGTGCTTCCTGCATTAAGTCACGCATATCAGCAACGGCTTTTTCTAAACCATCAAACATGGCACGTCCCATAATTGAGTGGCCAATATTTAGCTCGTAAAGCTCCGGCAACGCTGCAATCGGTTTTACATTGTGATACGTCAGACCATGACCTGCATTCACTTTGATGCCTAAATCATGAGCGTAGCTCGCGCCTGCTGAAATTTTCTTCAACTCATCCAATTGCGCTTCTTCTGTTGCTGCCTCTGCATATTGACCCGTATGCAGCTCAATAAATGGCGCACCACAAGCATGTGCCGCATCAATTTGCGCGCGATCAGCATCGATAAACAGAGACACTTTGATCCCAGCTGCAGTGAGTTTTTCTGTTGCCGCTTTTACTTTCTCAAGCTGACCTGCCACATCCAAGCCACCTTCAGTGGTGAGCTCTTCACGCTTTTCTGGCACCAAGCAAACATATTCAGGTTTCACTTCCAAGGCGATAGCAAGCATTTCATCAGTGACAGCCATTTCTAAGTTCATACGGGTTTGAATCGTCTCACGTAGAATGCGCACGTCACGATCATTAATGTGTCGACGATCTTCTCGCAAATGGATAGTAATACCATCAGCGCCTGCACGCTCTGCCACTTCTGCTGCATGAACAGGATCCGGGTAACGTGTGCCACGGGCATTACGTAATGTGGCAATATGATCAATGTTCACGCCGAGTAGTATGTTGTTCATGTTCCGATTCTCCTTCCTCGCGGGATAAACAATTCCCGGCTTTTTAATGGCTTAGAACCAAGATACGGTTTTAATGCCATCCTTGTAAATCGTTTTGCTGCACGCAATTGCTCTGGGGTTTCAAATCGCCTAGCTGCAATGGCTTTAAGCTCATTACCTCTAAACGTCATTTGCCCAATCTTCATTGAAGCAATAAACCCTTGCTGTTCACGATAGTTATAGGTCATATCATCTTCAACACCTAATCCGCTACCAGCACAATGAAGAAAATCAATGCCATAGCCAAGGTGATGAAGCAGTGAAAGCTCGAAGCGACGCAAAGCAGGCTCTGGGTTATCCGCTTGTGCCAGCTCTCGCAGCACATTCAAATAATCCAGAAACAACTGAGGATACGGGGTGTGATTGCCTAAGACTCGCACTAGGATTTCGTTCACGTACATCGCTGAATATAAAATATAGCTACGCATCGGTAAACCAATACTAATGGGCTCAGCATGAGTGAGAACAGGCATCGCGCCTTTGCCACTCCACTTCATAAACAAGGGAGTAAAAGGTTGCAGTGTGCCTTTAAGATTAGAACGCTTACGACGAGCGCCTTTAGAGAGAAGAGTAAGACGGCCATGATCCTCACTGAATACGTCAAGGATCAGGCTCGTCTCACTATAGGGACGAGAATGAAGGACAAAACAACGCTGTAGCCCTTCCATTACTACCCTTATAAGTCGTCGATGTAACCAAGGCTACGCAGTGCACGTTCGTCATCTGCCCAACCTGATTTCACTTTAACCCATAGTTCAAGGTAAACCTTACGTTCAAACAAGTCTTCCATGTCTAAACGGGCTTCACGACCGATCACTTTGATCTTATCGCCGCCTTTACCAATCACCATTTTCTTCTGGCCTTTACGCTCAACCAGAATCAAACCGTTGATATCAAAACCATCAGTTTCTGGGTTATAGTCGAATCGTTCGATTTCAACCGTTACCGAATATGGCAATTCATCACCCGTAAAACGCATTAGCTTTTCACGAATAATTTCAGACGCCATAAAACGCTGAGAGCGATCGGTTACGTATTCTTCAGGGAAGTAGTACTCACATTCAGGTAAGTGCTCACGTACGATCTTCTCTACCGCATCAATGTTAGTGCCATGCTTTGCTGACACAGGAACCACATCAACAAATTCCATCTTGCTTGCAAGCTCTTGCAAGTGTGGGAATAGTTCATGCTTATCTTTAACATTATCAACCTTGTTAACCAATAACACTGTTGGTAACTGACTTTTCGCCAGCTTGTTTAATACCATCTCATCGTCATCAGTCCACATGGTGCCATCGACAAGGAACAATACTAATTCAACATCAGTTAATGAACTGCTTGCAGCACGGTTCATTAAACGGTTAATCGTACGTTTTTCTTCGATGTGTAATCCTGGGGTATCAACGTATACAGCTTGGTAGCCATCACGTGTGTCTACACCCATGATACGGTGGCGCGTAGTTTGTGGTTTACGAGAAGTAATAGATAGCTTCTGTCCCACTAAACGGTTTAGCAAGGTTGATTTACCGACATTCGGTCGACCAACAATGGCAATAAAGCCACAATGTTGTTTATCTGTCATGATTCCAACTGATTTAGTGCAAGTTCTGCTGCTGCCTGCTCTGCCTTGCGCCGACTGCCGCCTTTGCCGATCACAGGCTTATCCAAACCTGTTACGTCACATTGTACCGTGAACTCTTGGTTATGAGCTTCACCTTGTACCTTAATTACAGTATATGCAGGTAGCGGTAAACGGCGACCTTGTAAGCACTCTTGCAAGCGAGTCTTAGGGTCTTTTTGATTGATGCCTGGCTCAATCGTTTCAAGGCGTGTTTTATACCAAGTCAGTACGATTTGGCGTACTGTTTCGATATCGCTATCTAGGTAAATTGCGCCAATGATTGCTTCAACACAGTCCGCTAGAATTGAATCACGACGGAAACCGCCACTCTTTAATTCGCCTGGGCCAAGTAGCAGGTGATCGCCTAGTTCGAATTCACGACCTAGCTCTGCCAATGTTTTGCCACGAACCAATGTTGCACGCATTCGGCTCATATCACCTTCATCCACTGAAGGAAAACGGTGATATAAGTCATCAGCAACAACAAAGCTTAAAATAGAATCGCCAAGAAATTCTAAACGCTCATTGTGATTGCCATTAGCACTGCGATGTGTCAGTGCTAATGTCATCAACTCACTTTTATTAAATTGGTAGCCCAGCTTACGCTGAAGCCTATTCGCTGGAGTTGTCATTTTCTCTCGATTATTTAATGCTACCGATACGATTGAAACGTACGCCGGTAGGGATCCAAGATGGAAGTACACTATCTGCTTTTCGATCAAATTCAAAACTGATCCAAATAGCCACCGCCTTGCCAACTAAGTTCGCTTCTGGCACAAAGCCCCAGTAACGACTGTCAGCACTATTGTCACGGTTATCACCCATAACAAAATAGTTTCCTTCTGGCACAACCCACTCACCTATGCCTGGACGAGGCTCATAAGCCATACGACGATCACGACGTAATGGGTTGATCAGAATGTGATGATTCACATCACCTAATTGTTCGTTAAATTGCACTAAACGCGCCATGCCTTGAGTAAATTCGCTATCTGTCATATCAGTCAGTTTTACTGGCTTACATACAGATGTGCCTTTAGGCTGGATACACAATTGCTTGTCTTCACTGTAACGAACAGTATCGCCAGGTAGACCAACAACACGCTTAATGTAGTCAATCTTTGGTTGTGGCGGGAATTTAAATACCACCACGTCACCGCGCTTAGGCTCGCCCGTGCTTACGATTTTATCGTGGAAAACAGGATCACGTAGGCCATAAGCAAATTTTTCTACCAGAATAAAATCACCTACGTATAGCGTTGGAAGCATTGATTCTGATGGAATTTGAAAAGGTTCATAAATGAAAGAGCGGAATACCATGATCAATGCAATCACAGGGAACATTGAACTTGCAGATTCAACCCATGCAGGTTGTGGCGCAACACTTTCTAGCGTTTTTGCATCAACTTGACCACCAGATTGCTCAGCAGCTGCTGCGATTTTTAATTTGCGCTTTGGTGCCCATACAAACTTGTCGAGTGCCCAAATGATACCCGTCACTAGCGTGGCTAGTACGAGGATCAACGAAAATGTATTTGCCATGTTATTCCTTATGTTATTTCGATCAACAACGCATTTGTTGACCTGCTCTGCCCCATTTAGAGCGTCAGAGTAAAAGAAAGTGCCATTTAATTAATAAATAAGCACTTTCTTATCGTTTCGAACTCTTGCTAGCTAAAGATGATTACTTATCTTTACCCACATGAAGAATTGCAAGGAACGCTTCTTGAGGCAGTTCAACGTTACCGATCTGCTTCATACGTTTCTTACCTTCTTTCTGTTTCTGCAACAGTTTCTTCTTACGGCTCACGTCACCACCGTAACATTTCGCGATTACGTTCTTACGTAACTGCTTCACTGTTGAACGTGCAATGATGTGGTTACCGATAGCTGCCTGAATCGCGATATCGAACATTTGGCGAGGAATGAATTCTTTCATCTTCTCAACCAAGTCACGACCACGACCTTGAGAGTTATCTTTGTGCGTGATAATCGCTAGGGCATCAACACGATCGCCGTTTAGTAGAATATCAACACGAACCATGTCTGACTCTTCGTAACGCTGGAAGTTGTAATCCAGTGATGCATAACCACGAGAAGTCGACTTTAGACGGTCGAAGAAATCCAGTACCACTTCTGACATTGGAATGTCGTAAGTCAGTGCAACTTGGTTACCGTGGTAAACCATGTCTACCTGCGAGCCACGTTTTTCCACACACAATGTGATCACGTTACCTAGGTAATCACTTGGTACTAGGATATTACAACGTGCAATCGGCTCACCGATCACTTCAATATCGTTAACTGCTGGCAGCTTAGCTGGGCTATCAACGTACAGTGTTGTACCGTCAGTTTTCTTCACTTCATACACTACAGTCGGTGCTGTGGTGATGAGATCTAGGTTGTATTCACGCTCAAGACGTTCTTGGATGATCTCCATGTGCAGCATACCCAAGAAGCCACAACGGAAACCAAAACCTAGTGCTGATGAGCTTTCTGGCTCATAGAACAATGATGCATCGTTTAGGCTCAGTTTACCTAGTGCATCACGGAAGTTTTCATAATCGTCAGACGATACAGGGAATAGACCAGCGTAAACCTGTGGTTTCACTTTTTGGAAACCAGGTAGCGGTTTTTCACAGCCATTCTTTGCAAGTGTTAATGTATCACCTACAGGTGCGCCTAGGATGTCTTTAATACCACAAACAACCCAGCCCACTTCGCCTGTGTTTAATTCGGTTTTATCCACTTGTTTTGGTGTGAAGATACCTAAACGGTCAACACCCCAAACTTGACCTGTGGTCATTACTTTGATCTTGTCATTCTTCTTCAGTTTACCGTTCTTAATACGAACCAAAGAAACAACACCTAAGTAGTTATCGAACCATGAGTCAATAATCAGTGCTTGTAGTGGCGCTTCAGGATCACCTTCCGGTGCAGGAATTGCTTCTACAATTTTTTCAAGTACGTCATCAACGCCTAGGCCGGTTTTCGCTGAACAGCGAACCGCATCAATAGCATCGATACCAACAATTTCTTCAATTTCTTCTGATACACGCTCTGGTTCAGCAGCAGGTAAGTCAATCTTGTTTAGGATTGGCACTACTTCTAAGTCCATTTCGATAGCTGTATAACAGTTAGCTAGCGTCTGAGCTTCTACACCTTGACCAGCATCAACCACCAGCAATGCGCCTTCACAAGCTGCAAGTGAACGTGATACTTCGTATGAGAAGTCAACGTGTCCCGGTGTGTCGATAAAGTTTAATTGATAAGTCTCACCATCTTTAGCCGTGTAATCGAGCGTCACGCTCTGGGCTTTGATAGTAATACCGCGTTCGCGTTCAAGATCCATGGAATCCAAAACCTGCGCAGCCATTTCTCGATCAGAAAGGCCGCCACAAACTTGAATTAGACGGTCGGATAAGGTCGACTTACCATGGTCGATATGTGCGATAATCGAAAAGTTACGAATGTGCTTCATGAATTGGCGTGACTAGCTCGTGATTAAAATGAATGGGATCTTACGATCAAGTTGTCGGATTCTACCGAATTTAAACGCTACTCGCTATCTTTCGATGCGGCATTTATCAGCTTATCTGATGAAATCGGTGCGCCGAGAACTCGAATAAGGGTTGGCTTATAGGCAGAATTACCCTCTAAACGTTTGGCGTAGTATCGTGCAATAAGTAATCCAACAGTGGTAGCTATCGCTGCAGAGCCAATAACACCTAGCTCATTACTTCCCGCTAAATCAATAAATACCCATTGCCCTAGAGCACTACCCAAAACTAAAAATAGCAGTGGTAGCATATAAACTAATAGCGCGGAGCTTAACATACTTCGCTCGGATAAACCGATTTCTACCACTTGCCCAATAGTTAACGGGGATTTGGTCATGATTTTTATATCATGAACACGACCAGGTATTGCTTTACTCACAATACCCGTACCGCAACTCTCCCGTGATGCACAATGACCACAGCTGGTTTGTTGCTGGCAACTGACTGTTACCGCCCCTTTATCCACTGCCGTCACTGTTGCTAACGTGCGCATCATTACTGATTACCTACTCCAGCCTTTGCTTGTGTACCTTTAGTGTTATCGAAAGTCACACTTTCTGCAATTTGTCGTGCAGTGGACGGTGGAATATCCCCCACTACAGTAATTTCTTTATTGTCTTTAACAATATTGCTTAATGTACGACGACCTTGACGAACTAACTGACCACTTATTGCGTAACTATCAATATCTGACACATACACAGAGAAGCTAAACAAACCATCGCTGTACATACGACTTTCAACAGGACGCTCAGTAATCAATACACGATGGCGATCCCCTGAAATCAACTTAAAACCATCTGGTAACCATGACACTTTCCAGTCAAGGTTCGCTTTTTTCTGAATAAGTAGCTTCAGCACTTCAGGTAATTTCACTGCTTTCAGTTTACTTAGCATTTCAGCGACTTTAGGATTCACCGCGTAAGAGACTGCACGGAACTGCTCTAATAAGTCACCATTACGATCCAATAAATCAGCACGCATCACTAAATGGCTTAGTTGATCAATCCACACTAAATAAGAGTAACGAGCACCGTCTTTCGGCGCAATGCGTACTACATCGCAAGTCACGCCCGCTTCACGAGCACGCCCCATGGAAATAAAATCGTAGTAATGGGCTAAGTCTTTAATGTCGACTTTCATTAATGGCATTACAGGCGCGACCATTTTATTGCTGATCACTGTAAATGGATCAAGCCCTGGCTCGAAGTAACTCACTTCGTTACCACGCTGAATAACCTCTTGAGGAGGGCCACTTAAATACAATAAATGGCTATACCCTTGTCCATCTTCAAGCGCATGACGATAACGCAGGGTATCAATACTGTTCTTTTTTACTCTGATATAAGAGATTTCGTAACTCAGCGCTTGGCTTGCCTGCTCCATTTGAAGCAACAAAGCCTCTGCCGAAGGCTTTTCAGCTTCAGCAGAGGCTTGGAGTGGCAATAGCAGGCTGACCAATGCAACGGCACCGACCAGAATTTTTTTCATTAATCCGCCACAGAATGATTTTGTTGAAGTAAAGAGTGATCCAAACTGCCATCTTGGGCGTTGAAGCGCAATCGCAGTTCGTAATCTTGCAGCATAGCGTTAATACGACGGCGCTGCTCCATTAACTGAGCTTCAGTTGGTGCACGGTTCGTATCTGCTTCCATACTGGTATTTAAACTTACCGGTTCCGCTTTACCTGTAAACGGAATGGTTTGTAATACTGGGACGTCATTACCTGTTGAGCTTGATGCATTATCGCCACCGTCATACTGTTGAACGCCAACAATCACAGCTAAAGAGACACAAGCCGCAACGGCCACTTGGCCAAATTGGGTCAGCCATGCAGGTAAAGTGCGCTTGGCTTTAAATGGTGTCGGTTGCTCTTCAATTGTTTGTTGTGTTGATACAGAAACCACTTCAACTGGTGTTTCAATTGCACCAACAGAATGGGCAGGTTCATCGTCTAGCGCTAACGCGACATTCGCTGCAATATTCCATTCCTTGCATTGCGGAGCATCACCTCGCATGACGTCACCAATTAACGAGTAATCGCGCCATGTCAGCTCATCTTCTTTGTCAACAGTCAGCGCATTAATAATGCTCTGATCTAGCTCTTCGCCATCAAATAGTGCGGAGATCTTTTCTTTATCAGCCATTTTTTCCACCGTTGGGTGCAACATCATTGCTGCATGAGAGGACGGATACGTTTTTCAACCGCCTCACGTGCACGGAATATACGAGAACGAACTGTCCCTACAGGACATCCCATCACTTCAGCAATTTCCTCATAACTTAGACCATCCAGTTCACGTAATGAGATTGCGGTTTTGAGATCGTCAGGTAGCGCTTCAATCGTGCTAAAAACAACTCGCTTCAATTCATCTGACAACATTTGGTTCTCAGGGTTCGAAATTTCTTTCATCGCGCTACCACTTTCATAGTATTCCGCTTCTTCTGCATCTACGTCAGATGCAGGCGGTCGGCGTCCCTGAGCGACTAAATAGTTTTTTGCCGTATTTACTGCAATACGGTAGAGCCAAGTATAGAAGGCACTTTCACCACGGAATGTTGGCAATGCACGGTACGCTTTGATAAACGCTTCCTGTGCCACATCTGGCACATCACCAGAATTGCTGACATAGCGCGATACAAGGTTACAAACTTTATTCTGGTATTTAATAACCAGAAGGTTGAAAGCTTGCTTATCTCCCCGCTGTACTCGCTCGATTAATACCTGATCAGTTTGCTGCTCGCTCATTCGAGCGTGTACTCCTATATCTGTCTTTACTCAATATTGCATTAGCAAAATAGAGCCACCCATACTTGTGTAAAGTGCTCTACTAAAAATGCTATATCATGATTTATTTGGTGTGGTAGCCCTAACAAGCCAAGTGTCACCTTAAATAAATCATTGAGTTATGAAATATTTATGAGCATGAGCACTATTTATGACCGGAGGATAATGGCAAAGTTCCTACGCCCACAAAATAAATTCAGCTTATTATTAACTTTTTTCTATCACTGTGACTGATGTACAAAACACCACATTAGATGCATCTTACCCTAATTAATGATACTAACGGGCTTTTCACTACGAAAAAAGCAAAATTAATGACAACTTTAGGGATTATTGCTTGATATAACTTTTTTATCCCAGCCTCTACCTTAGCCGTATCAGTGATAAGAGTCATAAGTAGAAAGAAAATGAATAAAATATAGTAGTCCAATTAACAAACTACTCGATTATTTGTCATACAATAAATGTGCGGATACGACATTTTTTTGATAGGATACAAGCAGATAACAAAAGGATATGAGATCACATATGGATCAGACTCATCAACATCATTGCGATGTACTGGTTATTGGCAGCGGCGCTGCTGGACTATCATTAGCACTCCATCTTTCCTCTTCTGCCAATGTCACTGTATTGTGTAAAGGGCCTCTCAGTGAAGGCGCTACATATTACGCACAAGGCGGTATCGCGGCAGTCTTTGATGAAGCCGATAGTATTGACTCTCATGTCGAAGATACGCTAATTGCTGGCGCACATTTATGTGAGCAAGACGTAGTACGTTTTATTGCAGAAAACGCCAAAGAATGTGTTCAATGGCTCATTGATGGTGGTGTGCCTTTTGATCGTGAAGAATCCGATAACGATGAAAACCCACGTTTTCACTTAACCCGTGAAGGCGGTCATAGTCATCGTCGAATTTTGCATGCCGCTGATGCAACAGGTATGGCGATGCAAACCTCGCTACAAGAGCAAGCCCGTAATCACCCAAACATTACGATTTTAGAGCGCCACAACGCCCTTGATCTGATCACTGAGAAAAAACTAAACCCAGATGCAGATTCAAATCGTGTTTTAGGTGCTTATGTTTGGAACCGCGACAAAGAGATAGTAGAAACCCTATCCGCGAAATTCGTTATTCTCGCTACAGGCGGCGCATCAAAAGTCTACCAGTATACATCTAACCCAGATGTCTCTTCCGGTGATGGTATTGCCATGGCGTGGCGTGCTGGTTGTCGTGTGGCTAATCTTGAATTTAACCAATTTCATCCCACCTGCTTGTTCCACCCTGAAGCCCAAACCTTCTTATTAACCGAAGCACTTCGCGGTGAAGGCGCTTATTTACGTCGCCCTGATGGCACTCGTTTTATGCCTGACTTTGATGAGCGAGCCGAACTTGCACCGCGTGATATTGTTGCTCGTGCCATCGACTATGAAATGAAGCGTTTAGGTGCTGACTGCATGTACCTTGATATCAGCCATAAACCAGCAGATTTTGTCAAAAAGCATTTCCCTATGATTGATGAAAAGCTGCAAAGCTATGGGATTGATATCACCAAAGAGCCAATCCCTATTGTCCCTGCCGCCCACTATACCTGTGGTGGTGTGATGGTCGATAAAAAAGGTAAAACCGATATCGATGGTTTATACGCCATAGGTGAAGTCAGTTATACCGGCTTACATGGTGCTAACCGCATGGCCTCTAACTCACTATTAGAGTGTGTGGTTTATGCATGGTCTGCAGCGAAAGATATTCAAAGTAAGCTCAACAGTGTTGCCATTCCACCCGCCTTACCTACGTGGGATGAAAGCCAAGTTAGCAACTCTGATGAAGAGGTAGTTATCCAACATAACTGGCACGAATTGCGTCTCTTTATGTGGGATTACGTCGGTATTGTGCGCTCAACCAAACGTTTAGAGCGTGCTATGAACCGTATTGAATTACTCAAAAACGAAATCAACGAGTATTACAGTAACTTCCGCGTATCCAACAACTTATTGGAGTTACGAAACCTCGTATTAGTTGCCGAGTTAATCATTCGTTGTGCCATTGAGCGTAAAGAAAGCCGAGGTTTACATTACACCTTGGATTACCCCGAACTCGACAATAATGCGAAACCAACCGTATTAACGCCTGACAATCATTAATACTTCGCAATTCCAATCATGAAAAATCCCGACAGCGTGTCGGGATTTTTATTTCAATTAATAAGCTGATGAATGTCACTAAACGCGATAACCTGTTATTGCTTTATTTAACTCTTCAACTACTCTGCTAAGGTACTGAAACCAAAGTAAACGCAGAAATTGTACTAAGTCCCATTCGCTTCTTAACACGGAATAAAAAATCGGAATTCAGCTTACAATCGACTTTGGAGAATATTAACGAATGAAAAAAGCTAACGTGGTGAAAAGTGTAAATAAGTGAACATTTTTAAGGTTCGATAACTCGCATCAGTGCAACTGTCTCGCCACACTAACAACCACTGGTGATCTAAGCCTTGTACTCGTAAAACAATCAACCAACGGGTTAAGGGGCGCAGATAAACAATCTTGCCCTGTTGATGACGATAATACACATCACCTTGTGAGGAGATCCGAACTGAGCCTTGCAATTGATAAGCATAAGCTGCGCTTTGTAACCCTTCATCAAGCAGTAACTCACACAGTAATAAGGCGATAGGAAGCCAGAAAAGAGGCGTAATAATAAAAAGGAAAGTAGCCACACTCAGATAACCAAAACAGAGTGTAGCTAGATGTAATTTGGAGGGTGTTAAATAAAAATCAGCGTAGTTTACTGTTGTTGTGAGCAACAATCATATCCACCATATTTGCATACGCTTCATTGTCACTGCGACCATGCTGCATCATCCACGTAAACAGATCAGGATCGTCACACGTTAGCAGATCAATAAAGTCTTGCTGCTGCTGCTCTGATAAACCATCAAAGCGCTCTTCAAAAAACGGCATAATAATCACATCAAGCTCTAGCATTCCACGGCGACATGCCCATTTAACTCGTGCTTTATCTTCTGCGCTTAACATACTTAACCTCAATAACCATAACTACAGGCTGCTGTAGTTTTAAAACAAAGATAAACAGTTATTTATAGTAGCAGTGCCATCCCCCACCGACCATGAGCTTAAACAAGCAATCGTCAAAGATGAGACCTATGATCAGTAAATATTACTTTATCGAGAGTAGCCCACATCACCACAATCGTGCGATGGTTAATTATTTTATTCACTTGGTATACCATGTCGTAATAATGACAACATTCTGTGGACAGAGATATGAGTACTTGGTCAACTAACCTCACTTTTGCGCCGCTTGCGCTATCATCGCAAGATCCTCTTCCAGCCTTAGCATTAAGTAAGCTTGATGACTGGGGTATGGTCACTTTAATTGGCCCTGACAGTAAAGCGTATTTACAAGGTCAGTTAACCTGCGACGTTGTATCACTAGAAGCAGGCAAATCAACGCTGGCAGCCCATTGTGACGCTAAGGGTAAAATGCGCACTGTCATGCACCTTTTTCACATCGAAAATGGCTATGGCTACCTGCAACGTCAAAGCGTAATGGCAACCCAAATTCCTGAGTTGAAAAAGTACGCGGTCTTCTCTAAAACAGACATCACGCCATCTGATAACATCGTGTTAGGTTTAAGTGGTGAACAAGCGCAAGCTGCAATTGATGCATACTTCACTGAAGGTGACGATGTACGCCACAATGACATCGCAACAGCAGTCAAAGTGGATGCACAACGTTGGTTTATCATCGCATCGCCAGAGCACGCAGAAACCATCGCACAGCACTTTGCTGCTAACGCGACGCTTTCTGATTCAACACTTTGGGATCTCTACGATATTAACGCGGCCCTACCGCGTGTTGATAGCGCGACAGAGCTTGAATTCATCCCTCAAGCAATGAACCTACAAGCCGTCAATGGTATTAGCTTCAAAAAAGGTTGTTACACAGGCCAAGAGACTGTCGCTCGTGCTAAATACCGTGGAATTAATAAACGTGCAATGTACATCGTGACAGGTGAAGCGACACAATGCCCGCAAGCTGGTGATGCACTTGAACGTAGCGTCGGTGAAAACTGGCGCAAAGGCGGTAGCGTGATCGCAGGATTCCAATTTAATGACAATCAAGCAATGGCGCTGGTTGTATTACCAAATGATCTCGACGAAGACACGCAATTTCGTTTTGAAGCACAACCTGAAGCGATTTGGGAAAAACAATCACTGCCTTATGCTTTAGATGATGACGCATAATTCTATCGATACTGCGGTTACCCGTTTTTTAGATGAAGAAGGTGTTGATTATCGCCTGCTTCCTCATAGCAAACCGGCAAAAACCATTGAAGAAGCAGCGCAAGAGCGTGGAGTTGATCCCAAGCAAATGGTGAAATCTATTTTGCTTAAAGACATGGCAGGCTTTCATGTACTAGCTTGTGTTCCAGGGCCAAATGCAGTTGATCCGAAAAAGGTACGTGAATTATTTGGCTGTCGCCGTATGACCTGTGCCGATGCTGCTGATGTTGAAAAGATCACTGGATTAGTGATCGGCACCGTGGCGCCATTAGGGTTAAAACGCCCACTGCCTGTTATTTTCGATCATCAAATTGAGCAACATACTAAGGTCAACATTAGCAGTGGTGATCGTATGGCTGGGCTAGAGTTAGCTACCGACGATTTAGTGATCTTATGTGATCCTATGTTTGGTGATATCAGCCGAGACTGAGCCATATAAAAATATGCACTTTCAATAATAAAGCCCCTATCAAACAGGGGCTTTTGTTTATCTATTTGCAACTTATTGGCTTAACTCGCTTTATCAATTTTTTGCTCTTCAATCCAACTACCGTGACTGTGACGACGATGGAAGTGTGCTGGTAATTTAGCACTGCGTTGTGTCCAAGGTGACTCTTGGATCGCCTGTACCATATCTTCATATCCCGCTTCTCGACGAAGACGAATTGAACGACGAGAAAACTCTGCATCACTCAATGGAATATGTCCTTTCAACGGATTAAAGGTGATATGCACGATATCAATCTTCTTACCCGCTTTTAGCGAAGTGACATCCGGTACTTGCTCACTGTCGACCACTTCTGGTGACTTACCCATAATATGATCAAGATTACGTTTCGCTACTAATGCTTCTACATGCTCGCATGAGCGACTTGCATATTGGATCTCTTTTTCACGCCACAGCACTTCACTCATGGTTTGCGGTAACTCGCCTTTGGCATTCCAAAGATCGACCATGAAGATCAATAAATCTTCATCTTCTTCTGCCAGATCTAAAATACCATTAATTGGCGAATTCGATACACAACCACCATCCCAATAATAATCTTCACCAATTTTCGTTGCCGGGAAACCCGGAGGTAATGAACCACTTGCCACAGCGTGCGCAGCCTGTAGTGGTTGGCGTTGGCTATCAAAGAACACTAAATTACCATCAGTAACACATGTTGCGCCCACTGTTAAACGGGCTTTTTGCTGATTGATCAATGAAAAATCAGCCAATTCATTAAGGGTTGTAAATAGTGGACTTGTGTCATAGAAGCTGGTTGCAGCTTCCCCAGGCAGTGCTAACCAAGGGTTAATCAATCGAGGAGTGAAAAAGTCAGGTTGTCCGATCATTAGTGCTTGTGATGCACTAAACATATTGAACATCGGTGCCATTTCTAACGGTAGATCGACATCCGTTTCAGGTCTTGAAATGCGTTGCCAAAATTCGGTTAGCTTCTCTAAACGATCTTCTGGTTTATTACCTGCAAGGATAGCGCTATTCAGCGCACCAATAGAAATGCCTGCAAACCAATCTGGAATATACCCAGCTTCTTCTAATGCTTGATACGCACCGATATGATAAGCACCAAGTGCGCCGCCACCTTGTAGTACAAGGCAAACCTTTGGTTTTTTCTTTGTACGTGTTCTAGCCATCTTTATCCCTTTTATCAGATGAGTCCAATCACTACTCTACAGATTAAAAAACCATCGGCTTGCTAAAAAAACGGATAATAGATATAAAACAAAGCAGATTCACAAGCTGTAATTTATCAATTGCAAATAATTGCATATCAAATCGTTGTAACCAACACTCCTTGTGCTACAAGTGCACTGCTTTAAGGCTTTCTCTCATACCATTGGCAGCATTTTTATTTTAGGTATTCCTCACTATGGCTTCATCATCTTCACATAAAAAAGACATCAACTGGCGCGGTGTAGATCTCAACCTTATCATTGCCTTTTCTGCTTTAATGGAAACCCAAAGTGTAACGAAAGCTGCCAATAAGCTTGCTATTGGTCAATCGGCAATGAGCCATAATTTATCTCGCTTACGCCAATTGCTAAACGATCCTTTATTTGAGCGTCAAGGGCATCATATGCTCCCGACTCAAAAGGCATTAGAGCTCTCTGTTACCGTCGAGAATATCCTTAACCTTGTAACTAACGAGCTATTACAGCCAAGTAGTTTCGAGCCGAAATGCTTTAACGGCACCTTTAAGGTTGGCTTAACGGATTATGCAGAATTACTATTTGCACCAGCCATTTTCGATGCTGTTCATGACCTTGCACCTAACAGCCATCTCAGCTTTTTTAATGTTGATCGCCATAACTATCAAACCGTCTTTAGTGAGCAACAATTAGATGTCGTGATTGGCTCTATGACCAATATGGGAAAAGAGATCAGCAGCGAATATCTGTACACCGAAGATCATGTTTGTTTATTTGATAGCAAAGCCACAGGGCTTCAAGCACCAATAACATTAGCGCAATATAGCCAGCATCCGCATGCTTTAGTCTCACCGGATGGACAGTTGATCACTCAGGTAGATAACCAACTCAAACATCATGCGCTGGAACGCCAAGTGGCGGTAGGATCACGTAACTTTCTGACCATACGTCACTTGTTAAAAGGTAGAGACTTACTCTGTGTGGTATCTCGACTAATGGCACAATTAGATTTGTTTCACGATGATTTGACTCAATGCCCAGCACCTGTCGACATTGCTGATTTTGATATTCGCTTGCTATGGCTGCACCGCAATGCGACTCACCCACGTAATGAATGGTTACGTCAACTGGTAGCAAAAACGGTGATAGAGCAAGTTAAGCAGCTAAAACAAAAGTAAGTAGCAATAAACAAGCAGAGTATGACAACACTCTGCTGATTGAGTTATTTATGTCCGGCGCTTGGTTCTTGAATTTGGTATAGCTTGTGTTCATCACACGGCTCGTCGCAGTTACATTCTTTATCTACCCCGACATTAGCTAAACCACCACAGCTACCACTGATAGTCCGTTGTTTTAAAAACCAGCCAATCGCCATTGCTAGGATCACAATAAAGAAGATCCCTAGTGTTAATAAAAATGTGGTCATAGTTTAAAGCCACCAATTTTCGCTAAACTACTCATTGGGGCGAGTGATGACATACCTACTTTAGCAACAGGTGCTTTTTTCTTACTGCCACACCCGCAACCACAAGCGCCTTTTTCACGCTTACAATCACGACCTTGCTCCGCAGACGTTAACGCTTCTTTATTTACAGAGCCATTAAGAACATCACTCAATGCAGTACGAGGAGCAACGCGGCTCACATTAAAGCCAGCATTTAATAATCGAGCCAGTGAACGTTGACCAATGTTGCCTAATACAATTTCAGATACACCATATTCAGCCAGCTGACGTTGGATCACTTTCTTATGTTTACATCCAAGCTCACGACTACCCGCATTCTCAATTTTCGTCACGAACAGCCCATACTGATCATAAACAGCGAAAGCCGCGGCTTTACCAAAGTGTCCTGCAACTTGATCACGTGGCGTTAATGCAATTGCCATTGACATAACTATTCCTCACTAACTGAAACAAGCAATCACCATTAAATGATTACCCGATATATAACGGAGATAAAATGGAAAATTCACGAACGATGATGATAGCCATCGAGCTCTAGAGCCCATCCTTGAACTAAGGCTTGCGCCACTTTATTACGTCCAGATGCCACTATATTACCTAAGGTTTGACGAGAAACCCCAAGCTGCTTTGCCGCTTCTATTTGCTGCATACCAAGCATATCAACTAGGCGTAATGCTTCTAACTCATCACTTTCTAATACCAATGAAGGCAGTTGTTTCATCGGTACCCCATTAGGTTTAAAGCAACTGTACGCAGGTCGACACCCGATCTGGCGTTCAATTTTTGGCCTCGCCATGATTCACCTTTCTCTCTTTCATCTGCACTTATTATTGGCATATGCCAAAAACAACGCTTTGATCTAGATTCGGATAATAGTGATTTAATGATCAAAACCTGAACAGCATAAAATTTATAAAACATCAAAATAAAACACTAATTAACCTTCNTGTAAATATGGTCATTTATTTTATGTGAAAAGAGAAAAAAGAATAAAATCAGAATAATTATCTAACCTTTACGTTCATTGTTAATTAATAAATTAGATAGTTACATTTAAGAAACAGAACCTGCTAATTATGTCACAGAAGTGTCATACACAAACTGTTATACTTGCCGCCGTCAATAACCAGGAAGGTTGGAGTTAGCAGTATTATGCGGATGTTCAAACGCTACTTACCAAAATTAATCGCCAAGCATATCAGTCGCTTATTTAGCGGTCGCCTCTATATTGACGGACGTGGTGGATACCATTTTGAAAATGGTTTACTACTCGTACCGGTTAAAGCAGAGAAGCGTCATTACGATACTGTGAATGAGGTGAATTTAGAGGTGAAGCGTTTACGCGAGTCCTACGAAGCTTAATCGCCCTTGTTACCGTTAAAGCCCATTATTCGATGGGCTTTTTTGATCGTTCTATTCTTCATCTTCCACAATAATTGTCAGATAGTCATCAGCCATCAATAAATCATTAAGCTCATTATCATCATTAACTCTTAGCTGAAATAACCATCCATCACCATAAGGGTCGCTATTTACCAACTCAGGTGATGATTCCAAATCTTCATTAACCGCAATCACTATCCCAGATAGCGGCGCATAAATATCTGAAGTGGCTTTGACTGATTCTGCCACCGCACACTCTTCCCCAACATCCGTTGCAGAATCTATATCGGGCAGATCAATATAGACCATGTCACCTAATAAAGACTGAGCATGATCGCTAATACCAACGGTGTAGATACCATTACCTTCCGAGCGAATCCATTCGTGGCTATGGGTATATTGTAATTCAGAGGGAACGTAACTCATTTTCATATCCTTATCAAAGCAGCCATGACAATGACTTTCACTATCTGTTAATCCAACACAAACGATCGCAACAACGTCTTTCTACTTCTGATATTTAATGTAGGTGAAAAAATTCATTTTGTTAGTCGAGAAAAACAAAAAAAGTCATCCGAAGATGACTTTTTAATCATGAGTAATGGGCAGTTTACGATGAATGTCGAGCCAGCTCTGGCAATTCACCACTTAAGCCTAATGCTTTACGCATAAATTCATCTTTTACCCCTGGCGCTTTATCTGCCACCAGCATGCCAATATCACGCAGCAATTTTTTCGCTGGGTTAGAGCCGGAGAACAGCTCTTTAAAACCTTGCATCGCAGTGATCATTTTCGCGGCTTCTGTTTTACGCCAACGCTCGTATTGACGTAAGTTTGCTTGCTTACCTATGTCTTTATCCGCCAGCCATAATGCTTTTAGCTCTTGCGCTAACGCCGCAGCATCGAGCAAACCAAGGTTAACCCCCTGTCCTGCTAAGGGATGTATTGTATGAGCAGCATCACCGACTAAAGCGACACGTTCACGAACAAAATCACGGGCATAACGCATCTTTAATGGGAACGCTTGGCGATCGCCTTCAACACGGCATAAACCCAACTGGTTATCAAAGGCCGTTGTTAAATGCTGATCAAACGCTTCATTCGACATTGCGCACAATTGCTCAGCATCTTCTGGCGGTACTGACCACACAATCGAGCACAAATCAGGCTCAGACAATGGCAAGAAAGCCAGTGGGCCTTGTGGACGGAAGATTTGGCGCGCGGTTTGCTCATGAGCTTCTTTGCAACGAATATTCGCCACAATCGCACTATGACCATAATCCCAGTGCGTTAATGGAATATCTAATTGCTGACGTACCCAAGAATTAGCGCCATCAGCACCTACCACTAACTTTGCTGTTAGATGTTTACCTGACGCTAAAGTTAGCCATGCTTCTGACTCACCAAAGGCAATATTTTCACAACGCTCTGGTGCTAATAACGTGACATTACTTTGCTGCTTAATGCGATCTAATAAAGCTAATTGAATAACACGGTTTTCAACAATATGGCCGAGATCAGGTTGCGATAAACGCTCTGCATCAAAGTCGATTTTGGCAAAGCTGTCTTGCTCCCACACCGTCATTTTTGAATAGGGGCTAATACGACGACTAGCAATACCTTCCCATACCCCAAGGCGACGGAAAATACGTTCACTAGCACGACTTAAGGCTGATACACGTAAATCAGGCAAGGGTTGCAATTCAGGATCAGGTAAATGACCTTCAATCACGGCAATGCGTAATTCTGTATCAGCTAATGCAGCAGCTAACGTTAACCCCACCATGCCACCACCAATAATGGCGATATCAACACTTTGCATCATAACTATCGTTCTACCTGTCCCATAGCACGACGCAATAGCGGTGCTTTTAATGTTTTTGAAAGACTCATGGCTGCTAAACCGACATTGCGTCCTGCAGTAAACAAGAAATTATCATTCGCAAAAATACTTACTAACCCCGCTGTCATCATGATCGTATTTTGACGATCAAGGGTGCGACGTTCACGATAGCGACCCAACACTTCAGGCAAACCAATATCTTTACCTTGCAAAGCGCCTGCAACAATTTCTTCTGCTAGCGTCATCACATCACGAATACCGAGGTTAAAACCTTGTCCGGCAATCGGATGTAACGTTTGAGCAGCATTACCAACAACAGCCACACGGTGTGACACTAATGCATTTGACTGGCGTAATAACAATGGATAACACGCCCTTTGACCTGCTTGTGTTAACTCACCTAAACGCCAACCAAACGCTTGCTGTAACTTGGCAAGAAACTCGGTATCAGACAGCGCCATGATCGCTTGTTGTTGCTCTGGCGGTACACACCAAACCAGTGAACTACGCCCTTGTGACATAGGTAATAACGCCACGGGACCATGCTCAGTGAAACGTTCAAAAGCTTGGTTTTGATGAGGCTCAGCAGTCGTGATATTGGCAATAATGGCCGTTTGCTCAAAATCATATTCAGAGCGACCAATATTGACCAATTGGCAGCAGTGAGAAATAGCACCATCAGCGGCAACCAATAACGAGGTTGACAGTGATTCACCATTATCAAGTGTGATCGTGGCCTTTTCTTGGCTACGCTCAACTTGCTGAACGCTAGCTGGGCAATACATCTCTATGTTATCAATTTGCTGGATCTTTTTATGGAAGATCTCTCCCGCATCAGCCAGTTCAATCACATAGCCTAAAGCATCGACAGCTTGCTCTTGTGCCGAAATACGCACCATCCCAGCATGTCCACGATCAGAGACATGAATATCTTCAATCGACGTCGATACTTGTTTCAATGCTGACCACATACCAATGTTATCAAGCAAACGTGTGGTGCCATAAGACAGGGCAATACTTCTCGAATCGTAACCTGGATGAGTACCAAATTCCGGCATTACCGCTTCTACGACCGCAATGCGTAATGACTGACGGCTTAACACATCTAACGCAATAGCAAGGCTCGCTCCCGCCATTGCACCACCGGCAATAACAACATCATAGTGCTTCACTTTTGATCCCTTCACTCAACAACGCTTAGTGCAGCGTTGGCTTCTCTTCTGGCGCTTCATCAGTAGGACGCTGACCTAACTCAGAGTGGCAACTCAATACACACATACGAACATGTTCAACCACTTGTTCAAATAGTGCGGCTTGCTCTTCCATATCGTCATCTTCATCAATGCCCAATTGTGCAATATCTTGAAGATCTGCCAATGCTTCTGTTACCGCTTCTGATAATTGGTTCTTTTGCAGATCCATTAAACCAAGACCTGAAATAAAACTGTTTACCCACTCAGTTAATGCTTCAGCACGTACTGTTAGCGATTCATCATCATCTGGCATTAATAGCGAAAACTCAAAACCACCACCAAAAAGTTCATTCGCCGTGGTTGAAAATAGAGTACGCACCATCATTTTTGCGCCATCCGTTAATGGCTCACCTTCATTGGCATAGTCACAAACAGGACCAACCCAGCTGTCATCATCAACCGATAAGCCACCGCAAATCATGCCGCTTAATAAACCATGTAATTCAGCAGGTGCGGACGCTAAGCCCTGCTCTTTTAATGCTGATTCCACCGCTTGGTAAGTTGGTAGGGTTATTTCACTCATGGTTTATTTACCTATATATTCATTCAAACAATAAACACGGATGCTATTGTTACTTTCACATTGTGATTTCCACTGCAACGGATGTAAAAAATCAAGTGAACATCAATAATTACATTTTTACTCAAATTCTTAAGCAGAAATAACAATGGGTCAGTAACCGCCTGTGTTATGCTAACACTTAAGCTCTGTTCGGCAAATGATAACACCGAGCATAACGTTCAATAGTTAACCAACAACCAATTTGGTGTGATTAATATCTGTTTACTTAGAACCTATTGAGCACAAAGTGAAGTATAGCCGCTTGCATGTTGTAACCTGTTTTCCTATGATTTGGCGATAAGCAAAGGCGGAATGAATACCCATTAAAGGCATGGAGCAAACCGAAGATTTATGAGTACTCAGGCTGTAGAAATTCAAGTGTTTGGCAGACATTTAAAAGTTAACTGCCCAACTGGTCAAGAAGATGCGCTTCGTGCTGCCGCAGCTGATTTCGACCAACGCTTGAAAGATATGTCAGAGCGCACTAAAGTATCCAATGTAGAGCAACTGTTAATCTTTACAGGGCTAAACATCTGCAACGAGTTACATGCAGAGCGACTAGAACATAACGGAAACGCTGGAGATTTATCCATTAAGATCAATGCACTAGAAGAAAAACTAGATAAAGCATTGCAAAATTATCCAAAGCGTTGATAATGAATTTACCCTGGGGTGTGCGTCAGTGAATGAACGTCCCCGAGCCGATAAGCAAATACCCAGGATCTGCTTTTATTAGCTACTGAGCATGCTCAGCCCGACTGAGAAGCCTACGGTTAATGTTGCCGATCCACCTTGAACGTCTGGTTCAAGGGCCAACATTTACAACGGCACCTTGGGGCACCTCCTCCTTATATCTCTTTCATTCTGAATATCATCCTCTTACAATCAAGCTAAATCCCTATACTCAAGGATTGAGCCATGACTGTAGCATTATCACCACGACAAGCGATTCGCCAACACATCCGCGAGCGTCGGCAACAACTCACCACAGAACAACAACAACAAGCCAGCCAGCAATTACTACAACAAGTGCAGCAATGCAGTAAAATCACCCAAGTACAACATATCGCGTTATACCTAACCAATGATGGTGAAATTAGCACTCAGCCAATCATCGACTGGTTATGGCACATGGGTAAATCTGTTTACCTACCTGTATTGCATCCTTTTAGTAAAGGGCACTTACTGTTTCTTCACTACACACCCAATACCCGAATGGGTAAAAATCGCTATCAAATATCAGAACCGATACTTGATGTTCGCGCTGTGAAACCCGTTCGAGAGCTCGATGTTATTTGTACACCATTAGTCGCTTTTGATCGGACAGGTCAACGATTAGGTATGGGCGGTGGTTATTACGATCGTACCCTTAGCCAATGGCACCATCATCAGCAAGGTCCTTACCCTCTTGGTTTAGCCCATGATTGCCAATTGATCGAGCAACTTCCCAGTGAGCATTGGGACGTGCCACTACCTCAAATTATTACCCCATCAACCACTTATCATTGGTGATCTCATCGGAAATAACGTAAAAGACGAACAATTAAGCAAACGTTTACTTACGTTTAAGAAAAAACAAACAACCTAACTAACTGTTATTAATAACCTTCTGTTTTTATTTCTTATTTTGCATTAGGTTTACTCATGTTCGCACTGACGAACTATTTCCAATTCGTTATAATTATCGCCAACGCTTAATGGGCGTAGTAGTCATAATGAGGAGAATGACATGACACAAGATGAAATGAAAAAAGCAGCCGGTTGGGCAGCGCTAGAGTACGTAAAAAAAGGAACCATTGTTGGTGTGGGTACTGGCTCTACGGTTAATCACTTCATCGATGCATTAGAGACTCGTAAAGAAGAGATCAAAGGAGCGGTTTCAAGCTCTATCGCTTCTACTGAGCGCCTTGAGCAACTTGGCATTAAAGTCTTCGATGCTAACGAAGTGTCTTCTCTTGATATCTATGTTGATGGTGCTGATGAAATCAACGCAGATTACGACATGATCAAAGGTGGCGGTGCAGCATTAACTCGTGAAAAGATTGTCGCTGCTATTGCAAAAACGTTCGTTTGTATTGTTGATGATACCAAGCAAGTCGATGTTCTTGGTCAGTTCCCACTACCTGTGGAAGTGATCCCTATGGCACGTTCATATATTGGTCGAGAGCTAGTTAAATTAGGTGGTGATCCGGTTTACCGTCAAGGTGTTGTCACCGATAACGGCAATATCATCCTTGATGTTTACAACATGCAAATCACTAACCCGAAAGAGATGGAAGATAAGATCAACGCACTACCAGGTGTAGTTACCGTTGGTCTATTTGCTCACCGTGGTGCAGATGTACTGCTTGTTGGTGCACCTGATGGCGTGAAAAAATTCGAGAAATAATGTAAGTCTGTAGCGACTTAATGGGATGATAAAACGCTATTAATCTCGTTATAAATGTTATTTCCTTTCAAAACGGCATAGCTTAGTGGTTCTCATTCTAGCTTATGCCGTTTTTTATTATCTTTTTTGTAATATTCTTACCCATAGTGGCTATTTTTTGATACTTTATTAATCAGCTTTTAGCAAACGTTTAACCATACCGCTACGGTTACTGTAATAAAGATATCTCACTCCCTGACATTTCTTTCATTTACATTCAGTTAGCAGCGTTTTTAAGGATGAGAACCATGGCCAAAGTTTCACTGAATAAAGATAAGATCAAAATTCTATTGTTAGAAGGTCTTCACCCTTCATCAGTAGAAGTACTAGAACAAGCAGGTTACACCAATATTGAATACCACAAGGGCTCGCTCGCTGGCGAAGAGCTACTTGAAGCAGTGAAAGACGCACACTTTATTGGTATTCGCTCACGTACTCAATTAACACCTGAAGTATTTGCAGCTGCGAAAAAACTGACTGCGGTAGGTTGTTTCTGTATTGGTACCAACCAAGTTGATCTTGAAGAAGCCATGCGTCGCGGTATCCCCGTTTTTAACGCACCATTTTCAAATACGCGTAGTGTGGCTGAATTGGTTCTTGGTGAACTGCTACTACTGCTTCGTGGTATTCCAGAAAAGAACGCCAAAGCGCACCGCGGTGAATGGTTTAAATCAGCAGATAACTCGTTTGAAGCTCGCGGTAAAACACTGGGTATTATTGGCTATGGCCACATTGGTACTCAGCTAGGTATTTTGGCTGAAAACCTCGGTATGCGCGTTTGTTTCTACGATATCGAAAATAAACTCACCCTCGGTAATGCCACTCAAGTTGCTTCATTGAGTGAGCTATTAAATAAATCAGATGTGGTTTCTCTTCACGTACCTGAAACACCAGATACCCAAAACATGATGGGCGCAGAAGAATTTGCACGCATGAAACCTGGTGCTATTTTCATTAATGCAGCTCGTGGCACAGTGGTAGATATTGATGCGCTATGTAGTGCACTTGAAAGCAAGCACATTGCAGGTGCTGCGATTGATGTATTCCCTGTAGAGCCAAAGACCAATAACGACCCATTCGAGTCACCATTATTGCGTTTCGACAATGTACTGCTCACACCACACATCGGTGGTTCAACCCAAGAAGCTCAAGAAAATATCGGTGTTGAAGTTGCTGGTAAGCTGGTGAAATACTCAGATAACGGGTCAACCTTATCAGCAGTGGGTTTCCCTGAAGTATCTCTGCCTGAGCACCGTGGTTGTTCTCGTCTACTCCATATTCACGAAAACCGCCCAGGGATCTTAAATCAAATCACCACTATCTTTGCATCTGAAGGCATTAACATTGCCGCTCAGTTCCTACAAACAGGGGCTGAAATTGGTTATGTGGTGATTGATGTCGAAACAGAACGATCTCAAGAAGCATTAGCGAAACTGAAATCGATCGAAGGCACGATTCGTGCGCGTATTCTTCACTAATTACAGTGCGAATAAATAGTCAAAAGGAGAGCATCAGCTCTCCTTTTTTATTCTACCAACTAAGAACAATTTTGATTACTTCGCTAGCTTGAAAACCACATTCACACTATCAGAGATAACAATGTTGTTCTCACTGTAGCTTTGGTTAATCGCAGCAGAGTCTTGCATCGCATCACCTGCATAATTAGCCATACGATACGGCATTGGACGAGAAGCCGTGTTGTAATCAATCTGCCATACACCTTCAACTTTATCACCGAAGCCTTTTGCTAACGATGCTGCTACTTCTTTCGCATTAGCAATCGCCGCTTGACGTGCTTCTTCTTGATATTTCTTCTGATCTTTCACTTTCAAGGTGATGTTGTTGATCTGATTAATACCATCGCCTAATGCACCATCAAGGTAAGTGTTTAGATTCTCTAATTTGTATACCGTTACAACCACATTACGGGTTGCTTTAAAACCTGTAAATTCTGGCGCTTGATCTTTAGGGTAGCGATACTGCGCAGATAGCGAGATATTAGCACTGCTAATATTCTTACGCTCAACCCCCGCTTTGGTTAGACGTTCAATGAATTTAGTGACCGCATCATCAGCCGCTTGCTTCGCATCCGATGCTGTTGGCTTGGTTGCGACAACATCAACCGAGAATACTGCCATATCAGGCTTCACTACGACTTCGCCACGGCCTGTGGTTTCCAAATGAGGAAATGGCAGATCAGCAGCCATTGCGCCCGTTGACATCAATGCACTGGTAGTTAATAAAAAAGCTAGTAGTTGTTTCTTCATTGGAAATCCTCATTGGCAACAACATTCATGTCTTTATCTTAGTTCTGAGATAAATCACTTACGAATGTTTGACCACTAGAAAATGAATTCTATCCCTTATGACCATTTATTTTGAACATTGTTCCTTTGTGTTTATTCTCTTATAATTTTAGTGATAAAAAAATGGAGCCCAGAGGCTCCATCTTCTTCATCGTGATACTTTAAAAATTAAGCATCAACTTTGTTTAGGTGAACATCCATTTGTGGAAATGGGATTTCGATACCTTCTTTATCAAGCTCTTCTTTGATCGCTTGGTTAAGATCGAAGTATACAGCCCAGTAATCAGGCGTGTTAACCCATGGACGTACCACGAAGTTCACAGAAGAATCTGCTAGTGCAACAACACCGATTGTTGGCTCTGGATCTTTAAGAACGCGAGAATCTGCATTAACCACACGAGCAAGCACTTCTTTGGTCTTCTGAAGATCAGCTTTGTAAGAAACACCGATCACAAGATCAATACGACGTGTCGCATTACGTGAGTAGTTAGTGATTGGGTTACCAATAATAGATGAGTTTGGTACAACTACTGTTTTATTGTCAGGAGTACGTAGCTCTGTAGAGAAGATTTGGATAGATTCTACAGCACCAGACACACCCGCAACTTCTACGAAGTCGCCAGATTTGAATGGACGGAACGCAACGATCAAAACACCTGCAGCAAAGTTAGATAGTGAACCTTGAAGAGCAAGACCAACAGCAAGACCAGCAGCACCGATAACAGCAACTACAGATGCGGTTTGTACACCGATACGACTTAGTGCAGCAATTAGTACGATAACAAATAGTAGGTAACGAACTAGGCCGTGAATAAATTCAACAACCGCGTTATCCATATCTTTCTTACGTAATACTTTAGCAACTGCGCCAGCAACTGCTTTTACGATCATATTACCGATAAATAGAATTAGCAGGGCTGATACAAGATTTACTGCATATTGAATGAGTAGATCTTGATTATCACTTAACCAGTTACCAGCGTGCAGTACACTGTCAGTTAACGAGTTATCTGAAATTTTTTCGACAACCTTGTCAGTAACGCTCTCAGTCATTGAAGTGCTCTCTCTTATAATTTACTTAAAATATAAATTCATAGAGCAAGTCGTAGGTCATCGCACTACGACTTACACCATTGAATAAACTTCCTATAAAACACGTAAAACGGTCGCCTTACGCATATCAGAATTCTGGACGCTAATTATTCCTGCTTTTGATATTAAATAGCTACTAAAAAAAGAAGATATTTACATAAATTAACTTAAATATCACTAAAGAACCATTTAAGTACAAGCAATTAGCAAATACAAAAAAAAAGTCCGCCGAAGCGGACTTTTTCACATTTTACTTTGCTAAGTCGTTCGATTATAGAACGTCGATAGCGTTAAGGTCAGCAAATGCTTTCTCAAGACGAGTAACCATTGAAGCTTGACCAGCACGTAGCCATACGCGTGGATCGTAGTACTTCTTGTTTGGTGCATCAGGACCAGTTGGGTTACCGATTTGACCTTGTAGGTAGTCGTGGTTCTCAGCTTCGAACTGACGGATACCATCCCAACATGCCCACTGAGTATCAGTATCGATGTTCATTTTGATAACACCGTAGCCGATTGACTCTTGGATTTCAGCTTCAGTAGAACCTGAACCGCCGTGGAATACGAAGTTTAGAGAGTTAGCTGGTAGGCCAAATTTCTCTGAAACGTACGCTTGAGAATCACGTAGGATAGTTGGAGTTAGAACAACGTTACCTGGCTTGTAAACACCGTGTACGTTACCGAAAGATGCTGCGATAGTGAAACGTGGGCTGATTGCGCTTAGTTTCTCGTATGCGTATGCAACGTCTTCTGGAGAAGTGTAAAGCTCAGAAGCGTCCATGTGAGAGTTATCAACACCGTCTTCTTCACCACCAGTACAACCTAGTTCGATTTCTAGTGTCATGTTCATTTTAGACATGCGCTCTAGGTACTTAGCAGAGATTTCGATGTTCTCTTCTAGAGACTCTTCAGAAAGGTCGATCATGTGAGAAGAGAATAGAGGCTTACCAGTTTGAGCGAAGAACTCTTCACCTGCGTCTAGTAGACCGTCGATCCATGGAAGAAGCTTCTTAGCAGCGTGGTCAGTGTGAAGAATTACAGGCACACCGTAAGACTCAGCTACAGCGTGAACGTATTTAGCACCAGCGATTGCACCAAGGATTTGTGTGCCTTGACCGTCTAGTTTAAGACCTTTACCAGCGAAGAAACCAGCACCACCGTTAGAGAACTGAACGATTACTGGAGACTTAACTTTAGCCGCAGCTTCAAGTACTGCGTTAACAGAGTCAGTACCGATACAGTTAACTGCAGGTAGAGCAAAGTTGTTTTCTTTAGCTACAGCAAAAACTTTCTGTACGTCGTCGCCAGAAATAACACCAGGTTTTACAAAATCAAAGATCTTAGACATAACAATAGTCCTATTATTTACTTTGTTGTCTGTGAAAAAAATTCTTATGCAAACGTTTGCGATAGCTACGTATTTTACTTAAACAATCGTGCTATCACAAACATTTAAACGTGGAAGAATGGCTATATTTCAGAATAAATCAGACTTCCACGTGAAATAAATTATGCTTTAGCGCGAGTCTCTAGCATTTCAACTGCAGGAAGTTTCTTGCCTTCAACGAACTCAAGGAACGCACCGCCACCAGTAGAGATGTAAGATACTTTATCTTTAATGCCGTACTTGTCGATAGCGGCTAGTGTGTCACCACCACCAGCTACAGAGAAACCAGCAGATTCTGCGATTGCGTTTGCAACAACTTCAGTACCTTTACCGAATTGCTCGATTTCGAATACGCCTACAGGGCCGTTCCAAAGGATCGTTTTTGCGTTCATGATGATGTCAGCAAGTGCTTGAGCAGAATCAGGACCGATATCTAGTACCATGTCGTCTGCAGCGATATCAGAAGCTGACTTGATTGTCGCTTCAGCTGACTCAGAGAACTCTTTCGCACAAACAACGTCAGTTGCTACTGGGATGTTAGTGTTCGCCATTAGCTCTTTAGCTGTTGGGATTAGGTCTGCTTCGTATAGAGACTTACCTACATCGTTACCTTCAGCAGCGATGAATGTGTTAGCAATACCACCACCAACAACGATTTGGTCAGCAATCTTAGATAGTGACTCAAGAACAGTTAGCTTAGTTGATACTTTAGAACCACCAACGATAGCAACCATTGGACGCGCTGGGTTGTCCATTGCTTTGCCTAGTGCTTCAAGCTCACCTGCTAGTAGAGGACCAGCACATGCTACTGGAGCAAACATACCAACACCGTAAGTCGATGCTTGTGCACGGTGAGCCGTACCGAATGCATCCATTACGAATACGTCACAAAGTGCAGCGTATTTCTTAGATAGTTCGTCTTCGTTTTTCTTCTCGCCCTTGTTGAAACGTACGTTTTCAAGAACAACAAGCTCGCCTGCGTTTAGCTCAAGACCGTCTAGGTAATCTTTTGCTAATTTAACGTCACAATCTAGAACGTCGTTTAGGTAGTTAACTACAGGCTGTAGAGAGAATTCTTCTGCGTATTCGCCTTCCGTTGGACGACCTAGGTGAGAAGTAACCATTACTTTAGCGCCAGCTTCTAGGCAACGCTTAATTGTAGGAAGAGATGCAATGATACGTGCATCTGAAGTTACTTTACCGTCTTTTACTGGCACGTTTAGGTCAGCACGAATAAATACACGCTTACCAGCTAGGTCCAGATCAGTCATCTTGATTACAGACATGTTTTGTCCTCTCAACATTATTAAGAATAAAAGTTCATAAAATTGACAGCCCGGCGTTGTCAATGTTCAACGCCAAACCCAGTAATTCTTACTATTTTACTTTTCAGCATCCGTGTTTTCGGTTGCATGCATTGCTAACGCTGTATCCAACATGCGATTAGCAAAGCCCCATTCATTATCACACCACACCAACAACTTAATTAAATGCTGGTTGCTTACCCTTGTTTGGCTACCATCGACAATCGCACTATGGGGATCATGATTGAAGTCGATTGATACTAAAGGTGCTTCGGTGTAATCCACAATACCACTTAATGTACAACGAGACGCATTTTTTAATGATTGATTTATGTCATTAACTTTCACATTTGTTTTAACTGTGACACTCAAATCCATAGCAGTGACATTAATTGTGGGCACCCTCACAGAAATGGCCTCAAATTTGTCAGAAAACTTCGGAAATATACGACCGATTCCAAGATGTAGTTTGGTATCAACAGGAATAATAGACTGGCTTGCAGCGCGAGTTCGGCGTAAATCAGAGTGGTAGGCGTCGATCACTTGTTGATCATTCATCGCGGAATGAATCGTCGTGATGGTCCCAGATTCAATACCAAAGTTGTCATCAAGCACTTTGATAATAGGGACGATACAGTTAGTTGTACAAGAGCCGTTGGAAACAATGCGGTGTTGGGATGTTAATTGCTGGTGATTAACACCATAAATAACAGTGCAGTCGATATCTTTGCTAGCAGGATGGGAAAATAACACTTTTTTAGCGCCCGATGCGATATGCGCTAAACCGTCATCACGAGAACCATATTTACCGGTACAATCTAAAACAATATCAACATCGAGGTCGTGCCAAGGCAGTAATTTTAGATCCGGTTGATGAAGAATACGGATTTGATCTTGATGACCATTTTCGTGAGCAATAAAAAGGTGCTCCTGATCATGGCTGACAGGATTACGAAAACGTCCATGGCTAGAATCGAACTGAAGTAAGTGCGCCATTGCTTCTGGCTCAGCTAACTCGTTAACTGCCACGACGTTAATGTGATGATATTTGCCGCTTTCATACAATGCGCGAAGCACACTGCGACCAATGCGACCGAATCCATTTATTGCGACTTTTAGTGTCATATCCGTGCTACAAAAATACTAAGCGGCGTTAGTGTATACCAAGCCCGTTAGAGAATCACCATAATTGTGATATCTCTCACCGACCAGCTATAAAAACCAATATAACCAAACACATAAAGATTATTCGTCATGCAAATATAGTTATAAGCTATAGCTTAACCAAGCTACCACTATGCTATTTTCGCTTTATGTCGATATAAAAATTTCACTCAATTGTCACTCAACTATCGCTGTTAAAAAGTACGAATCCTTCAAGATGTGATTCATTTTTATCTTAATTTTCCCTGTTATCGCTTTTTCGCAATCTAAACATTAAACACCTGTAATATGCTCACCTTCCATGTAGATATCGAAATCGCAATTTTTTATTACATTTTTATCTTATTTACTGTTTTCTTATGCTCACCCCAGCCCTATAAAAACAATAACCAACTGTTATAAAACAAAATAAAACTTATTTATCCATCTTAAATATCATCAATTTCAACGCTGCTATAGCACCATCATCATGAATTAAAGCAAAAACCCTAATATCACTAATGTTGATTTTTTCCGCTTTAACGCTATTATGGACGTCTAGACGGAAGTAGCTCTATACATGTAAACGTACATACAGCTATATAACTGCGTTATAAACGCGACCGTGCGACTAAATTCAAAGATAAGTGAGACTACCGATGGCAAAACATTTATTCACTTCTGAGTCGGTATCAGAAGGTCATCCCGATAAAATTGCAGATCAGATTTCAGATGCAGTATTGGATGCAATTCTTGAACAAGATCCTAAAGCGCGCGTAGCTTGTGAAACTTACGTAAAAACCGGCATGGTAATGGTTGGTGGTGAGATCACAACGTCAGCTTGGGTAGACATCGAAGAGCTAACACGTGAAACAGTACGTGAGATTGGCTACGTTCATTCAGATATGGGCTTTGATGCTAACTCTTGTGCAGTAATGAATACCATCGGTAAACAGTCTCCAGATATCAACCAAGGTGTTGATAAAACAGATCCTAAAGAGCAAGGTGCTGGTGACCAAGGTATTATGTTCGGTTACGCAACTAACGAAACTGAAGTATTCATGCCTGCGCCAATCACTTACTCTCACCGTTTAGTTCAACGCCAAGCGGAAGTTCGTAAGAACGGCACACTACCTTGGTTACGCCCTGATGCAAAATCTCAGGTAACGTTCGCTTATGATCAAGGCAAGATTGTAGGTATTGATGCAGTTGTACTTTCAACTCAGCACAGCGATTCAATCTCAACGCCAGATCTACGTGAAGCGGTAATGGAAGAGATCATCAAGCCGGTACTTCCTGCTGAGTGGTTAAACAAAGAGACAAAATTCTTCATTAACCCAACCGGTCGTTTCGTTATCGGTGGTCCAATGGGTGACTGTGGTCTAACAGGTCGTAAGATCATCGTTGATACCTACGGCGGTGCAGCACGTCACGGTGGTGGTGCTTTCTCTGGTAAAGATCCATCAAAAGTTGACCGCTCTGCAGCATACGCAGCACGTTATGTAGCGAAAAACATCGTTGCAGCAGGCATGGCGGATCGTTGTGAAATCCAACTTTCTTACGCTATCGGTGTTGCCGATCCAACATCTATTATGGTGGAAACATTTGGTACTGAGAAAGTAGCACATGAGATCATCATTGAAGCAGTACGTCAGCACTTCGACCTACGTCCATACGGCCTACAAGAAATGCTAGATCTTCTACAGCCTATCTATAAGAAGACAGCAGCTTACGGTCACTTTGGTCGTGAAGAATTCCCTTGGGAAAAAACAGACAAAGTGGCTGCACTTCGCGATTTCGCAAACATTAAGTAATACACTTAATACTGCACAAAAAAGGGCGCTTAGGCGTCCTTTTTTATTGCCTATGTTCTGTCGAGTCTCGGTCAAATGCTAGAGTTTCAAGCTCTCGCCAGCTCTTTTTGTTCGGTGTATAGTGCAGCTCTATATAGTAAAGAACGAGTAACAATGAATTCACTGCAACAACAAGTTATCAAGCGTGTCGAGCATGCTATTAAAACCGCAAATCAACGCTTAAATAAACGGTTAAAAATGCCAACCGTCACTTTCACCCAACGAGGAAAAATTGCCGGTAGCGCACGTCTACAAAGCTGGGAAGTACGCTTTAATCCTATTTTATTAAAAGAAAATACCGATGCTTTTCTCAATGAGGTGGTACCACATGAAGTGGCACATTTAATTGTGTTTAAACTGTTTGGACGAGTAAAACCGCACGGTCGAGAATGGCAATTGATCATGCGAGAAGTATTTCAAGTTGCACCTAGAACCACTCATAGCTTTGATGTCAGCTCTGTTGCCGGTGAGACTTATCTTTATAAATGCAGCTGTAGCGAATACCCATTAACCATCCGTCGCCATAACCGTATTTTACGTGGTCAAGCCACCTATCACTGTCGTCGATGTCGTGAAGTCTTAGTTTATTCGCCACAGTAAAGTGCTATTTACTATTAAACTTTCAGCTAAATAACCACGACATAGTTACAAATATCTGCGACACACTTCTCAAAGAGAAAAATATCAGTAAGCTAGTGATACGATACTTTTCTATTGAGCACACTGATGAAGCGTGTATTTACCAGCTTAGCCATTGCGCTGTTATTTCCTGCTGTCGCACAGGCAACCCCTTATAATGCCAATCCTTTAGGCAATAACAGCAACGACTCTTTCAGCAAAGCAAAAAAAATTATGCAGAAAGAGATCTATATTGCGCCCCAAGATATGAAGACCATTTATTGTGGTGCCGATTTTAACAATCAAAAGTATGTGACATTACCGTCTGGGTTTAGCACTGAAGTCTATAAAAAACGAGTTAAACGTTGGGAAGCTGAGCACGTCGTGCCTGCGGAAAACTTTGGTCGAGCATTCAGTGAATGGCGTGATGGTGCAGCCGTTTGTGTTGATAGTAAAGGCAAAGCATTTAAAGGCCGTAAATGTGCAGAAAAAGCGAATAAAGAATATCGCTTTATGCAATCCGATCTTTACAACTTATATCCAGCAGTCGGTGCTGTAAACGCGGCGCGTCAAAACTACAACTTCGTTATGCTACCGAGTACCAGCAGCAAAAATTACCGTTCTTTCGGTAGCTGCGACATGATCATTGATAAAAAAGATCATGATGCTCAACCACCAGAGCGCGCGCGTGGTGTGATTGCCCGTACTTACATGTACTTTGAAGCGGTCTACCCTAAATACAAGATGAGTAAACAACAACGCCGATTAATGGATGCTTGGGATAAGCAATACCCAGTCACCAAATGGGAATGTCAACGCGCTGCTAAGATTGAAAAAATCCAAGGTAACGTTAACCCTATTCTTGCGAGCCGTTGTTCATAACAGCATCTTTTACTTAAACGCACTTTAGCGTTCAAAACGCGTTATGTGTAAATAACGCGTTTTATTTCACCTCGAATAATTGGCGAACAGAGCATCCATGTTAAGATTCGTCATTACTCTTTTTTTATTGCATAGATGACCGCATTATGAGAATTCCACGTATTTATCATCCAGAATCTTTACCTTCTCAAGGCAAGGTAATGCTCAGTGACGATGCAGCTAACCATGTTGGCCGCGTTATGCGTATGCAAGCAGGTCAAGAACTTCTAATGTTCGATGGCAGTGATGCAGAGTTTCCTGCTGTGATCACTAACGCCAGCAAAAAAAGCGTTGAAGTTGAAATTCAATCTCGTGTGGAGCATAGCGTTGAGTCACCACTGAATATCCATTTAGGTCAGGTGATTTCACGTGGTGATAAAATGGAATTCACCATTCAAAAATCAGTGGAATTAGGTGTAAGCACCATTACCCCACTGATTTCTGAACGTTGTGGCGTTAAATTAAATGCTGAGCGTTTTGAAAAGAAACTCGACCAATGGCAAAAGATCGCCATTGCTGCCTGTGAGCAATGTGGTCGTAACGTTGTGCCAACCATTCGCCCAGTGATGAAACTGGAACAATGGTGTGCTGAGGAATATGATGGATTAAAGCTCAACTTACATCCTCGCGCTAAATATTCCATTAATACTCTGCCGACACCTGTGACTAATGTACGTTTACTGATTGGTCCTGAAGGCGGTTTATCAGCTGAAGAAATCGGCATGACGGAAGAATATAAATTTGATGAAATTTTGCTGGGCCCTCGTGTACTACGTACTGAAACCACAGCAATGACAGCCATCACCGCACTACAAGTACGTTTTGGTGATTTAGGCTAATTAGATTAGGAGAACACAATGATCAAACTGGGTATCGTGATGGACCCTATCGAGTCTATCAATATCAAGAAAGATTCAAGCTTTGCCATGATGTTAGAAGCTCAGCGTCGTGGTTGGGAAATTCATTACATGGAAATGAATGATCTTTCGTTAGAGCAAGGTAAAGCCATTGCTCGTACTCGAGTGGTAACAGTACAACAAGATCCTGAACACTGGTTTGATTTCCACAGCGAGCAAGAGATTGAATTATCAGATCTTGATGCTGTGCTAATGCGTAAAGATCCTCCGTTTGATACTGAGTACATCTACGCGACTTACATCCTTGAGCGTGCAGAAGATAACGGTGCGCTGATCGTAAATAAGCCACAAAGCTTACGTGACTGTAATGAAAAGCTATTTACGGCATGGTTCCCAGAGCTAACGCCAACCACTATCGTGACGCGCCGCGCAGAGAAACTAAAAGCGTTCCACCAAGAGCACGGTGATGTGATCTTAAAACCACTTGATGGCATGGGCGGCTCTTCAATTTTCCGCGTAATGAAAGGCGATCCTAACGTTTCAGTGATCATCGAAACCCTAACTAACATGGGTCAAAACTACTGTATGGCACAAACCTTCGTGCCTGATATTAGTAATGGTGATAAGCGAATTTTAGTGGTCGATGGCGAACCAATGCCTTACTGCCTAGCACGTATTCCTGCCAAAGGTGAAACTCGCGGTAACCTAGCAGCAGGTGGTCGTGGTGAAGCTCGCCCTATTAGCGAAACAGATCGTAAGATCGCAGAAACAGTTGCACCCGTACTAAAAGAAAAAGGTCTGATTTTCGTTGGCCTTGATGTCATTGGCGATAAGCTTACTGAGATCAACGTAACCAGCCCTACCTGTATTCGTGAAATTGAAGCTGCGTTTGATATTTCAATTACAGGCAAATTAATGGATGCGATCGAGCGCCGAGTAAACGCGAAGTAATATCGCTTTACCGACAATCATCAGCCATACTCAAAACAAGAATGCAGCGGCCATGTCGCTGCTTTTTTGCTTATCAGCAACGTATTATCCCTTGCTGGTTTGTACTAAATTCTGGTGTTGTACATGAATCTAACCAACCACTTTTTAGTGGCCATGCCCACTATGCAAGATCCTCAATTTAAGCAAAGTGTTATTTATCTTTGTGAGCATAATGATGAAGGTGCTATGGGGATCATTATCAATCACCCTATCGATATCTCCATCGCTAATATGCTGGAGCAAATTGAAGTCGATAGAACACTCCCGATCGCCGATCCTGTCAGCCTAGAGTCTCCAGTGCTCAATGGCGGTCCAGTATCTGAAGATCGTGGTTTTGTACTTCACACCACCAAAAGGCAATACAGCTCAAGCCTACCTGTAAACAGTGAACTGGCCGTCACCACTTCACTCGATATTTTATCTGAGCTAGGTACAACACTGGCACCAGAGCAATTTATTGTTGCGCTAGGTTATGCAGGCTGGGATGCGGGTCAATTAGAGCAAGAGTTAGTTGATAATAATTGGCTTACTATTGAAGCTGATGACAACATTATTTTTTCCACACCAGTGGGTGAACGCTGGCATAAAGCCATTGAAAAATTAGGCTTTAACTTAGCAAATCTTTCTTTAGATATAGGTCACGCATGAGTCAATCACGCACAGTTTTAGGCTTTGATTACGGCACCAGAAGTATTGGTGTGGCGATCGGACAAGAACTTACAGGTACAGCAACCCCACTTGCTGCGATTAAAGCCAATGATGGTGTACCCAACTGGGATAACATTGAAAAGCTTTTAAAAGAGTGGCAACCGGATTTAGTGGTTGTAGGCTTACCTTTAGATTTGGAAGGCAAAGAGCTAGAAACCATCACACCACGAGCAAAGAAATTTGCTAACCGTGTGCATGGTCGTTTTGGCTGCCAAGTTGAATTACACGATGAGCGCTTAAGCACCGTAGAAGCACGGGCAGAACTGTTTGAGCGTGGCGGTTATCGCTCACTCAGTAAAGGCAATATTGATTCACAATCTGCCGTTGTGATTTTAGAAAGCTGGTTTGAGCGCCAATACGGTTAATCGCAATATCCCCTTCTATTAACGAAAAAGACAAGCATTGCGCTTGTCTTTTTTATTGCCGCTTTAAAAAAATGCGTTTAATCCTTGTACAGCTTTTTCTAGATTGATCATGATAAAGGTTAGCAAGATCATCTACAGAGCATTCGATCATCTCGCTATCCCTTATTGTTTCTCGTCTGTACAGCTTGTACAGCTTTTGAACCATTTGAACTCAAAAGCCCCACAAGCTGATCACTTTTCATCATTCAAAGTATTAATAGCTATGATTCAAGTAGTTAACACTTGACCGTTTTAACACGGCTATTGACCTATAATGTGACTAAAGCAAAGTGATCATTATAGGCTTATTACAAATCTAATTTAACGCCGGATAACGAGCTCGCCGTTTTATTGTTTGGATCGCCCATTTTTATCATCAAACGCAGATCATTTGGTGAGTCAGCATGGTGCAGTGCATCTTGCTCTGTGATCTTTCCGTCACGGAACAAGGCATACAGTGATTGGTCAAATGTCACCATGCCCGCTTGGTTTGATTTCGCCATGACATCTTTAATTTCATGTAGCTCACCACGACGGATCAAATCAGCAACACGTGGTGTATTGAGTAATAGCTCATACACACCATGACGCCCAATACCATTCGCATCAGGGATCAACTGCTGCGCTAAGATACATTTGAGATTCAATGACAGATCAAATAAGAATTGATCTCGACGCTCTTTAGGTACTAAATGCAAAATACGCTCAAGGGCTTGGTTAGCATTGTTGGCGTGTAGCGTTGCCATACACAAGTGGCCTGTTTCAGCAAAGGTCATTGCGTATTCCATGGTTTCACGGGTACGGATCTCACCGATCAAAATCATGTCTGGTGCTTGGCGCAGCGAGTTTTTCAGTGCAACTTCATAACTTTCCGTATCAAGTCCCACTTCACGTTGAGTAATGATGCATTTGTTATGTTCGTGAATAAACTCAATCGGATCTTCTACCGTTAGAATATGGCCACTACGGTTTTGGTTTCGATACCCCGTCATTGCTGCCATCGACGTTGATTTACCCGACCCCGTAGCCCCCACCACCAGCACTAAACCACGTTTAGATAGCGCTAAACGCTCCATATCAATCGGTAGGTGAAGATCATGAATATTCGGGATCTTGGTTTCAATTCGACGGATCACCACACCCGGTAATTCACGTTGCCAAAATGCACTTAAACGAAAACGACAACCATTACGCACGATCGCAAAGTTTGCCTCACGACTGGTGACAAACACCTTGCGCTGCTCATCATCCATCGCTTCATCAAACAAGGCATCGACCGCTTCACGATCTAGTAACTCACCTAAATTATGTAAATTTCCATCAACTTTAAGCAAACAAGGCGAGCCGACCGTGATATATAAATCAGATGCTTTACGCTCAACCATCTGCGCTAAGATATAATCTAAATTCATTATTTTTCCTACTTATTGCAGCTGCTCAACGCAATTAGAAGCCTCGCTGACTACTATCAACAATACGACGCCCTTCTTCAGCTTCGACTAAACCTTGTGCCACCAGCATCTTGACGCTTTGCTCCATCGTCTGCATACCCATTGCTGAGCCGGTTTGGATCATCGAGTACATTTGCGCGATCTTGTCTTCACGGATCAAGTTACGGATCGCAGGCGTTGCCATCATGATTTCATGAGAAGCAACACGACCACCTTCGACACGCTTTAATAGACTTTGAGAAATTACCGCACGCAGTGATTCAGACAGCATTGAACGCACCATCGATTTATCCGCACCTGGGAATACGTCAATAATACGGTCGACCGTTTTCGCCGCCGAACTGGTGTGTAGCGTACCCAATACTAAGTGACCTGTTTCTGCTGCGGTGAGTGCTAAGCTAATGGTTTCTTGGTCACGTAATTCCCCGACCAAAATAACGTCTGGATCTTCACGCAGTGCCGAGCGTAATGCATTCTGGAAACCTAACGTATCACGGTGTACTTCACGCTGGTTGATCAAACAACGCTTGCTTTGGTGAACAAATTCGATCGGATCTTCAATCGTCAAAATATGACGGTTATAGTTGCTATTGATATAATCAACCAAAGCAGCAATCGTGGTCGATTTACCTGAACCTGTAGCACCCGTTACTAGCACTAAGCCACGCTTAAGCTGAGCAATGTCGTAGAACACGTCAGGTACATTTAACGATTCCAATGTAGGAATATGAATTGGGATCGTACGTAATACAGCCGAACAACCTCGAGATTGATGGAAAGCGTTCACCCTGAAGCGACCAATGTCTGGAATTTCAAATGAAAAATCGACTTCTAAGTTTTCTTCATACTCACGACGTTGGGCATCGTTCATAATGTCAAACACTAAGCGATGCACTTCACTATGATCCAACGCTGGCATGCTTAATTTTCTCACATCGCCATCAACACGGATCATGGGAGGAACACCTGCAGAAAGATGTAGATCCGATGCGTTATGCTTTACACTAAAATCCAGTAGTTCGGTGATATCCATAAATTTTCCCCAAGAATCAATTATGACTAGTATCAAACAAAATATTGCAGAGGTCATCAATCAGATCACCTTAGCAACTGAAAAATGCGGCAGGGCTGCAGATTCCGTGCAATTATTGGCGGTAAGTAAAACCAAGCCAGTCGAGGCGATCGAAGAAGCCATCGCCGCAGGCCAGTATGCATTTGGCGAAAACTATGTACAGGAAGGTGTTGATAAGGTAAATCACTTTTCAACCCATAGCGCTAAAAACTTGCTTGTATGGCATTTTATTGGCCCAATTCAATCAAATAAAACGCGCCTTGTTGCAGAGCACTTTGATTGGGTACATTCGATTGATCGTGTAAAAACAGCTAAACGTTTAAGCGATCAACGTCCTGCTGATATGGCACCATTACAAGTGCTATTGCAAGTTAACAGCAATGATGAAGAGACTAAATCGGGCGTATCTCTCGCAGAGCTTCCTGCACTAGCAGCAGAAATTGCAGCGATGCCCAATATTGAATTGCGTGGCTTGATGTCTATTCCTCAGCCAGCAACCGATTTTGATAGCCAATTTGCAACATTTAAAGCGCTATCCGATGCACTCGAGCAGTTAAAAACCACATACCCACAAGTTGATACGCTATCCATGGGTATGAGTGATGACATGGAAGCAGCGATTGCTGCCGGTAGCACCATCGTTCGCATTGGTACTGCTATTTTTGGTGCGCGTGATTACAGCCAAAAAGCATAATAAAAAAACACTCGTACTGTTCATTTAAATGACAGCTCAATTAAGGTAAAAAACATTAAGTTTGTACCTATTTATAAGGATTTGACATGGAACAACGCTCAATCGCCTTTATTGGGGCAGGAAATATGGCGCGCTCGATCATCGCAGGTCTTGTTGCCAGCGGTTACGATGCGAAAAAAATCACAGCGACAGCGCCAAGTGACGCGCGTCGTGAGCCTTTAGCGCGTGATTTTGCTATTCATACCACCAGCGATAATCTACAAGCAGCTAAAGAAGCAGATGTCGTAGTACTTGCGGTTAAACCTCAATTAATGGAGGAAGTCTGTCTGCCACTACAGAGCATTAACTTTGAAGGCAAACTGGTGATCTCGATTGCAGCAGGTATTAACTGTCAGCGTCTTTGTGAAATGTTAGGGCAAGATGTTGAATTAGTGCGAGTGATGCCAAATACCCCGTCTTTGATTGGTAAAGGGATGAGCGGCTTATACACTAAACCACAGTTAGCACAGGCTGATCGTGAGTTTGCGACCCAATTATTACAAGCCGTAGGTGAAATTTGCTGGGTAGAAGAAGAATCAGGCATTAATGGCATTATTGCTGCTGCTGGTAGTGCACCAGCTTATTTCTTCCTATTTATGGAAGCAATGCAGCAAGAAGCGATCAAACAAGGTTTTGATGCCGATACTGCACGTTTATTGATCCAACAAACCGCATTGGGCGCCGCTGAAATGGTGAAAGCAAATCCAGAAACATCGCTTTCAACATTACGTGAGCAAGTCACCTCAAAAGGTGGTACAACAGCAGAAGCTATCAGCACATTCAATCAACACCAATTGTCAGATATTGTTGCTAAAGCAATGCAAGCTGCAGTATCTCGCGCAAAAGAAATGGAACAATTGTTTTAAGGTTTATCTATGAATCCATTCGTTTATTTAGTTCAAACCGCCTTTGATTTATACATTATGGTGGTGTTATTACGAGTTTGGTTACAATGGTCACGCGCTGACTTCTATAACCCATTCTCACAATTTATTGTTAAAGCAACCCAGCCGATTGTTGCACCGCTTCGTCGCGTGATCCCATCAATTGGTTCATTAGATATGGCAACTGTATTGTTTGCTTACGTACTCTGTGTTGCCAAGTTCCTCATCATTATTTCCATCAGTAGCGGTGGCATTATTTTTGAGCCAAGCTTCCTATTCTTAGGCTTGCTAGCACTATTAAAAGCTGCGGGTAGCTTACTGTTCTGGGTACTATTGATCCGTGCAATTCTAAGTTGGGTAAGCCAAGGTCGTAGCCCAATGGAATATGTCATGTATCAGCTGACAGAGCCACTAATGGCACCTGTGCGTCGTATTCTTCCTGCGATGGGCGGCTTAGATTTAAGTATCTTAGTGATCTTCATTGCGCTGCAGTTTGCCAACTACGCAATGGGCTCTGTTGTAGGTAACGTTTGGTACATGCTGTGACAGAAAAAGCGATCCATCAGGATGGTGACGATCTCATCGTTCGACTTTATATCCAACCCAAAGCAAGCCGTGATCAGATCGTTGGTTTGCACGGTGACGAAATTAAAATTGCCATCACAGCGCCACCTGTCGATGGCAAAGCCAACGCCCATTTAGTGAAATACCTATCGAAACAATTCAAGGTTGCTAAAGGGCTGATCCATGTCGAAAAAGGCTTACAAGGACGTCACAAACAGGTACGGATTGAAGCGCCGAAAGCGATACCCAATGAGATAGAAACCCTGATGTAATTTGATCAGCACAACAAAGCGAATATCTAATTTAGGTATTCGCTTTTTTTATGCCGTAACACTTCGCTACAATCAAAACAGCTAGCGGTAAACGCTACACTTAAAGGAAGTATTCAGTGAAATACTGAACAGAAAGGATACAACGATGAAAGCCTTATTGAGTCTACTTTTGCTCGCCTTCAGCCTACCGAGTACTGCAGAGCAACTAAAACGTTTTGGCGATTTAGAAGTCCATTATTCTAGCTTCGCCTCAACCTTTTTAACCCCAGACATTGCCAGTCACTATAAAATTCAACGTAGCCGTTATGGCGCACTGGTTAATATTTCCGTTTTCGATACCAGCAAAGAAGGCAAACCCGCCGTTTCTGCTCAGCTTACAGGCTCAGCTCGTAACGTATTAGGCCAACAGAAAACCTTAACCTTTAGGGAAATCAAAGAAGGGAAAGCGATTTATTCCATTGCACAATTTAAGCATACCAACGACGAAACCCTCGATTTTAAGATCAATATTTTCTACAACGGCAAAAAAGAAACCCTAACCTTTAAACAAACCTTCTTTGTCGATAAATAAACAGAATTTGCTTAATCATAGCTACACTCACTAGGCGCATCTGCGCCTTTTTTATTGGCTAAACAACCGCTATTATAGCCGCCATTATTAGAGAGCTTGACGATCAAAAGGCATCAAAATGAGTAAACTTGTACTAGCAACAGGCAACCAAGGCAAAGTAAAAGAAATGGCCGATTTACTGGCTGATTTTGGTTTTGATGTAGTCGCTCAAAGTGATTATAACGTCTCTTCTGTGGCAGAAACCGGCACAACATTTATCGAAAATGCCATTATCAAAGCTCGCCATGCGGCAAAAGAAACCGGTCTTCCAGCCATTGCGGATGATTCAGGTTTAGAAGTGGACTTTCTTAAAGGTGCACCGGGTATTTACTCAGCACGTTTTGCAGGTGAAGGCGCATCTGATGCTGACAACATTGATAAGCTATTAGCTGAAATGAAAGACGTACCAGAAGAACAACGCACGGCACGTTTTCATTGTGTACTTGTGATGATGCGCCACGAAAACGATCCAACACCACTGGTTTGTCACGGCTCTTGGGAAGGCAGCATTTTAACTGAACGTCATGGCGAAAACGGTTTTGGTTACGATCCAGTATTCTGGGTACCAGAAGATCAATGTGCATCAGCAGAGCTTGCTCCTGCTCGTAAAAAACAACTATCACACCGTGGTAAAGCCCTACAGCAACTGTTTAGCGCACTAAAGGCACAATAAATGTTGGTACCTCCACCGCTCAGCTTATATGTTCATATTCCTTGGTGTGTGCAGAAATGCCCTTACTGCGATTTCAACTCACACGCACTAAAGACGGAACTCCCTGAGCTCGATTACATTGATGCATTAATTGACGATCTTGAAACCGATCTCAGCGCTTATCAACTCGTAAACGGTGTACGTCCACTACACTCTATTTTTATTGGTGGCGGCACACCAAGCCTGATCTCGCCAAGTGAGATTGGTCGTTTATTAAAAGCCATTGAGCAGCGTATTCCCTTTAGTGATGACATTGAAATCACCATGGAAGCCAACCCAGGCACAGTGGAAGCGGGACGTTTTGATGCTTATCGCCAAGCAGGCGTAAACCGTATTTCAATTGGTATTCAAAGCTTTCAAAATGAAAAACTTGAACGTCTTGGCCGTATTCACGGTTGTGATGAAGCGATCCGAGCAGCAGGGCTTGCAAAACAAGCTGGATTAAACAGCTTTAATGTCGATCTTATGCATGGTCTGCCAGATCAAAGTATTGAAGATGCGATCAGCGACCTAAAGCAAGCGATCGCACTCGATCCACCGCATCTGTCTTGGTATCAACTGACGATTGAGCCAAATACCCTGTATTACTCAAAGCCACCCACGCTACCTGACGATGACGATCTTTGGGATATTTTCGAACAAGGTCATCAACTACTTACAGAAGCCGGTTATCAACAGTATGAAATTTCTGGCTACAGCAAGCCGGGAAAACAATGTCAGCATAACCTGAACTACTGGCGTTTTGGTGATTACTTAGGAATAGGTTGTGGAGCTCACGGTAAGATCAGTTTTGAAGACGGTCGTATTATCCGTACCGTTAAAGTAAAACATCCTCGTGGCTATTTACAGGCTGATAAGCCTTATCTGACGCAAGAAACCAATGTGGCTGACTGCGAGCGTCCATTCGAGTTCTTCATGAACCGTTTCCGTTTGCTAGAAGCCTGTCCAAAGCAGGATTACCCAACTCGTACAGGTTTACCGCTATCAAGCATTGAGCCAGCCATTGATTGGGCGATTGGACAAAATTATCTGCAAGACACAGGTGAGCATTGGCAAATTACCGAGCATGGTAAATTGTTCTTAAATGATTTATTAGCCGCTTTTGTCGAAGATGACGACGAATAACAATCAATAAAAAAGCGAGCATTGAGAGATCACTCATGCTCGCTTTTTCTTTTCAAACGCTGACTAGTTTAATGTTACGCTGCGCCAATTTTTTAATGCTGGGATCGCATCTTGTAGGCGTTGTTCTTGTTCTATTCGAAGCGTAACAAACTCACACACTTGCTTATCGATACGCTGAGAATGCGACAATAAATAAGGCAAATCATTATCTAAAATCTCATAGTAATCAGATAATAACTCGGTTTGCTTGGAGCTGAGTTCAATTTTATGAACATCAAAGTACATCTGCCCTTTAGCATCAATACTAAACTCTTGTTCACCTTGTACCAAGGTTAATCGCCCTTCATTCAAGCTAAGTGAATTATGCCACTGCGGATCACATTCATTGGCAAATACCGTTGAACTGATAAATCCCACAGAAGCCAATAAAGCCCCTTGTATCGCTGTTCTTAATCCGTGAATCCCTTTATTCATTAACATACGATCCTCCCCTAATGTGAGTCTCGTAACGTCAACTACACGGACTCACTAAAAAATAGAACGCCCAATACGCTCTGATAATTTTTCTAATGCTGCAGTCCCTGCAACAGAATTACCGGATTGATCAAGCTCTGGCGACCAAACCGCAATCGTCATTTCACCCGGTACAATCGCAACAATACCGCCACCGACACCAGATTTACCCGGCATCCCTACACGGTAAGCAAATTCACCTGCGCCATCGTATAAACCACAAGTCGCAAGCAATGCATTTATGTGCTTACTTTTAGTCTGGCTGATAATTCTTTTTTTCGCGCCTAAAGGAAGCCCTTTATTTGCTAAATAGCTAAACGTTCTTGCTAAATCCACACAGCTCATCTTCAGTGCACAGTAACTAAAATAGTTAGTTAGCACTGGCATGACTTCATTTTCAAAGTTACCAAATGAACGCATCAAATAAGCAATCGATGCATTACGATCGCTATGCTGCATCTCTGAGCTTGCTACCACCTTGTCGTAAACAATATGTGGGTTGCACGATAGCTCTCGTACTAACTCAAGCATGCGGTATTGTGGCGCACATAAGCGGCTATGCAGCATGTCTGAGACAACGATCGCACCAGGGTTAATGAACGGGTTACGTGGAATACCTTTTTCTAGCTCTAGCTGGATCATTGAGTTAAAGGCTTGGCCTGATGGCTCTTTACCCACGCGTGACCATAGCTCCTCTGGCTCATATAGCGTCATGGCTAAGGTTAGCGATAACACCTTGGAGATCGATTGAATAGAAAAGCCTTCTTGACTATCACCAGCTTGGATAATTTCACCATCGTTGTAACACACAGCGATACCCAATTTTTCAGCCGGAACAGTGGCTAAAGCAGGAATATAATCAGCAACTTTTCCCTGACCAATCAGAGGTCTCACTTCTTCTAACACTTCATTTAGCAATGCTGCGGTAGGCTTCATATTTCTTTCTCCAAGGGCAAAAAAGCCAACACGAGGTTGGCTTTTTAATCAATTCTATACTGCTTGCTAAGATCGATAAAATCTCTCTAATAAGCAAAGCATGCTGAATGGCGATTACTCAGTACGCTCGTACTTCATATCCCAAACACCGTGACCTAAGCGGTGACCACGCGCTTCGAACTTGGTTAATGGACGATCTTCTGGACGTGCAATGTAAGGACCATCAGTTGCCGTGTTACGGTAACCTGGTGCTGCATCCATCACTTCAACCATGTGCTCTGCGTAGTTTTCCCAGTCTGTTGCCATATGGAAAATACCACCAATTTTAAGCTTCTTACGTAGCATTTCAGCAAATTCAGGCTGAACGATACGACGCTTATGGTGACGCGCTTTGTGCCAAGGATCTGGGAAGAATAGTTGTACTGTGTCTAGGCTACCGTCTGGGATCATGTGCTCAAACACTTCCACACCGTCGTGACACATTACACGTAGGTTAGTTAAACCAGCGTCTTCAGCCCCCATTAGACATGCACCTACACCTGGGCTATGTACTTCGATACCGATGAAGTTTTTCTCAGGGGCATTTTTCGCCATTTCAACTAATGATGCGCCCATACCAAAACCGATTTCAAGAACAACTGGTGCTTCACGGTTGTATACTTCTTTCCAGTCCAGCATTTGCTTGGCGAAATCAATACCCATAGTTGGCCAGTTGTTTTCCATCGCATTTTCTTGGCCTTTAGTTAAACGGCCTTCACGACGAACAAAGCTACGGATCTTACGAACCAGCTTGCCATCTTCGGTAAATTCAGTCAGGGTCACTTCGCCTGACTTCTTTGAAACTTCGCTCATGCTAACTATCCAAACAAAAAAGAAACGGAACGGCATTATCCAAAGTTATAGACTCAATTCAAGTCTATCGATTGCGACAATAGCCAGTTTATGGTGCAATCTTGTCCAAAAAAGACAATAAATAACGCTGCACCTCCGCTTGCAGTATAAGTGATTGCACTGGCGGACACCAATTTTCACCTCGCAGCAAAAAATAACAAAATCGTTGCTTGTCATTAAACAAAGTACCGAATTTCTTCGTACTGCCAGTGATAAGTCACACCCCAACCGTAAAGTGAGCACAACATTGAGTACGTCATTTTCCGATGCCATCTTAGCGTGGTACGACAAATTCGGCCGTAAAACCCTACCTTGGCAACAAAATAAAACCCCATACAAAGTTTGGTTATCTGAAATCATGCTGCAACAAACCCAAGTTGCCACGGTGATCCCTTACTTTGAACGTTTTATGGCACGTTTCCCAACGGTGCAAGACTTGGCAGCCGCCGAACAAGACGAAGTGCTACACCTATGGACAGGACTGGGCTACTACGCCCGTGCCCGTAACTTACACAAAGCGGCAAAAATGATCGTTAGCGATCATAACGGTGTTTTCCCAACGGATATCGATCAAGTACAAGCCCTACCGGGCATTGGGCGATCAACAGCAGGAGCGGTGTTATCGCTGTCATTGGGTCAGCATCATCCAATTTTAGATGGGAACGTTAAACGCACACTTTCACGCTGTTACGCCGTTGAAGGTTGGCCGGGCAAGAAAACCGTTGAAAATACCTTATGGGAGATTGCTGAAACCAACACCCCAGCAGAAGGGGTTGAGCGTTATAACCAAGCCATGATGGACATGGGGGCGATGATTTGTACTCGCAGTAAACCCAAGTGTGAATTATGCCCGGTAAGCAACCAATGTCTCGCTTTAGCCCAACAACGACAAATGGATTTTCCTGGCAAAAAACCGAAAAAGACCATGCCAGAGAAACAAACATGGTTCGCTATCTTGCAACATGGCAACAAGGTTTGGTTAGAACAACGCCCACAAGTAGGGATTTGGGGAGGCTTATGGTGTTTTCCACAACACGACAATGATGATTTAGTGCCGCTACTTGAAAAACAGCTAGGTCAACAGCAAGACTTAATCCAAAGTAATCAGCAATTAACCGCATTTCGCCATACATTTAGCCATTATCACCTTGATATTGTGCCTATGCTGTATGAGTTATCTGCCGAGCCTAACCTCATCAATGACAATGCTGGGCAATGGTATGATCTCGAAAATCCAGCAAAAATCGGTTTGGCAGCGCCAGTACAAAAAATATTAGAAAGCTTGGCATATCAGCTAGACAACACAAAATAGCCCTAATTTTTAGCCGTTTTATTCCTGTCAGTGACGCTAGATGCCCGTCACTGACTCTGGTATAACTAGATAATCATCACTCATTTTCGCTGGGCGTGACATTCAGCGAGCAAAAGTAAGGAATATTTCATGAGTCGTACTGTTTTTTGTGCTCGACTAAAACAAGAAGCTGAAGGTTTAGATTTTCAACTATACCCAGGTGAGCTAGGCCAACGTATTTTTGACAATATTTCTAAGCAAGCATGGGCTGAGTGGCAAGGTAAGCAAACCATGTTAATCAACGAGAAAAAGTTGAACATGATGAACCCAGAACACCGCCAATTGCTTGAAACTGAAATGGTGAAGTTTTTATTTGAAGGTCAAGACGTGGTAATCGACGGTTACACACCACCAGAAAAGTAAAAATTCGTTACTGAGATTTCATCACGAATTAGCTTTAAATTGATGAAATCTCACAAATGAATATCAAAACAACATCACAACGAACAAAAAGCCAACAAACAACAACATTTATCATTTTTTCTTGAAAAAAGTGTTGACGAAAAGGCTGAAAACCCTTTTAATAGCGCCCCGTTGCCTCGATAGCTCAGTCGGTAGAGCAGAGGATTGAAAATCCTCGTGTCGGTGGTTCGATTCCGCCTCGAGGCACCATCACTTCCCTTTCGAAGTTTGGTGCAAGCAACCACAATCTGTTCCTCCTTAGTTCAGTCGGTAGAACGGCGGACTGTTAATCCGTATGTCGCTGGTTCAAGTCCAGCAGGAGGAGCCACTATTTAGATTCTTGGCTCATTGAGCGGAGAAATAAAAAAGAATATAGTGTGCCGACTTAGCTCAGTAGGTAGAGCAACTGACTTGTAATCAGTAGGTCACCAGTTCGACTCCGGTAGTCGGCACCATTTATTCTCTTACTCACGTAAGAAATGCAAAACAACGATTAACTTCGTGTTTTTGCCTCGATAGCTCAGTCGGTAGAGCAGAGGATTGAAAATCCTCGTGTCGGTGGTTCGATTCCGCCTCGAGGCACCATATCAATCTCACTTGATTTGATCGAGTAAGATAAAAGTACAATTCCTCCTTAGTTCAGTCGGTAGAACGGCGGACTGTTAATCCGTATGTCGCTGGTTCAAGTCCAGCAGGAGGAGCCAAATAAAGTGTGCCGACTTAGCTCAGTAGGTAGAGCAACTGACTTGTAATCAGTAGGTCACCAGTTC
>NZ_SSMG01000185.1 GCF_009873615.1 Photobacterium lucens | reverse complement strand
GTAATAAAGGTACAGCATCGACATTATCTTATTACTTATTAAAACAAGCTGGATTTAATGTTGCGCATTATGATGGTTCTTGGATTGATTGGTCTGAGAAGGGATTGCCCATCGAGAAATAGGTTTACCTTGAGGGTAAAATGATGAAGGAAAATGTTGACGATAATTCTCTGGCAAAAGAAAAAAGTGAGCAATTCAACGCCAAGATTTCGCACGACCATGATATTCATCATTTATATCATAAAACAAGCTTGTTTAGTAAAATTGCGCTGGTAATGAGCACGGTTCTACTTTGTGTCATGTTATCAGCGCTTTACATTAGTTATTACAACAATACCCAACGGGTGGTAAAAGATATTAAAGTGATGATGAATACCTTTTCACCATTACTCATTGATACTGCAATCTACCAAGATACCGAGACAGCCATTGAGCTTAATCGCTCTTTGGAAGAGCATAAAGAGATCCTCTCGTTAACTCTGTATGACTTAGACGGGGATCTACTGCATTTTTACGAAAATGGCGATGGTGAAAATTATCAGCCATTAGAACAAACCCCAGGTTTATCTATTTATAAAGGTAATTATAAACTCACTTACCCAGTATCATTTAATGGCGATGATATATTTAATTATGTGATTTATTACAGCTCGTCAGACATCGTTACCACTATTTTAATTCAGCTGTTAGTTTTTATTCTACCGTTCTTATTTTTTATATTTTTTATTTTGATTTATATGTACCGTAA
>NZ_SSMG01000184.1 GCF_009873615.1 Photobacterium lucens | reverse complement strand
TAGCAATGAGAATATAAATATTTCGTATTTAATTTTTTGTCTTAATAAAATCCTACTAAATACAAATACGAGATATAAAAAAAGGATAGCGATCGCTATCCTTTTTTTGTTTAGTTAAAGCTAATCAGTAAAATTAACTTTTCTTAAATTGCTTAACTAAGCCATCTAATTCAGCAAGAAGCTTTGATGCTTTAGGATCTTGCTTCTTCATTGCTGTAATAACGTCTTGTTGTACTTGCTTATCTTGTTTGCTGATCGCAGGATCAGAAAGGATAGTACGTTGTTGTTTAGCAAGCTCAGTACGGATACCTGCAAATTCTTTCACAAGCTCAGTACGTTTTGCGTTAGATAGGCCTTCTTTACGTGCTTCAAGTTGGATTTCTTGTGCGCGCTTGATTAGCTTCTCTGGGTGGTAACCCATTGATTTAACTTTGTTGTTAAACGCAGTTTCGTAAGCTTTAAGTTCTTTCACTAGTTCAGGGTGTGCCTGAAGTGTTTTAGTACGAATGCCGGCAAGTTCTTGCTGAATTGCACCAATACGTTGAGCAATGTGTTGTTGTTCAGCAGTGATTTGTGGTGCAGCAGCTGGCACTGTTGTTGTTTTTGCCATAGCTGGTGCTGCGGTAAATGCGCATGCAAGAGCTAGTGGAACAGCAGCCTTTAGTAGCTTCGTTTTTAAGCTTGTAGTTTTAGAATGCATATTACTTTCTCTTTCGGTGTTAATACGGCATCAGCGTAAGATACGTTGTGTAAAAACTGCCTTTGTCAGCTAATTGTCATGAAGTCTGAATATTAGCTGACAAATGCTCGTATCTTGATCTGAACAGCATTATACCTTAATACCGTCAGGTGACTTGGATATATAACTACTAATATCGTAAATCATAGTTCTACGCAAATAAATCATCATACAATTGCATTATTCCTTTATAGCATAGATAATCTCAGCTCAAATTTTTGGGCTATTGCACGTTTAATAGCCATTATCCATTTTGGTTTTGCAGGGCTTACAGCTTTTTGTGTATTACAAAAACCTGATGTAAGCCGATGTAGGTTGGAGTTCCTATGTGTCAAGATTGCGGTTGTTCACTGCCTCAAGGTGATCATCATCACCATCATCAATTACAAGCTAATCCACAATTAAACGATAAAAAAACCTTATCGGTGATTCATAAAATTCTTGATAAGAATGACGTGGAAGCGGCACATAACCGTGCACATTTTAATGCCAAGAGCGTAACGGCGTTTAACTTGATGAGTAGTCCAGGTAGTGGCAAAACCACATTGTTAGAACATCTACATCAGTACACACCACTTAAATATGCGGTTGTAGAAGGGGATCTAGAAACCTCTCGTGATGCTGACCGCCTTCAAGCTCAGGGTATTAACGCTTACCAAATTCAAACTGGTTCAGCTTGTCACCTTGATGCGTTCATGGTGCATTCTGCACTGCATCACATCGACTTAGATGAGTTAGATATCTGTTTTGTTGAGAACGTGGGTAACCTTGTTTGTCCTGCAAGTTACGATGTAGGTACACATAAAAACATCGTCTTGGTATCGGTACCGGAAGGTGATGACAAAATTGAAAAATACCCAGTGATGTTCCGTCGCGCAGATTTGGTTCTTATTACTAAGTGCGACTTACTGCCTTACTTTGATTTCAGTGTTGAAGAAGCAAAATTACAGCTACAAAAACTGAATCCTGAGGTTGAAGTTATCACGTTATCAACCAAGCAGCCTGAAAGCTTCCAGCCTTTAGTTGAGTGGATCAATAACAACCAAGTAGCAGGAAAGTAATTACCATGTGTTTATCTATTCCTTCTCAGGTTGTTGAGGTTCATGAGCAAGATAATAGCGTGACCGTTGATACTATGGGCGTTAAGCGTACAGTGAGCTGTCATCTATTAATGGAGCCGCTAAATATTGGAGATTACGTTTTAATTCACATTGGTTTTGTGATGAGCAAAATTGATGAGAAAGATGCCCAAGAAAGCCTTGAAATGTATCGCCAGCTATTAGCAGAAACTGGACCTTTAGCATTATGAGTTTTGATTTAAAACAGTTATATCAAGGCTTTCGTGATGCTGATACGGTGCTTAACCTTGCTGAGCAAATCAAAGCATTAGCGCCACAATTGCCAGAGCCTTTAAAGGTGATGGAAGTGTGTGGTGGTCATACTCACACTATTATGAAGTATGGTTTAAAGCAGTTATTGCCAGACAATATCGACTTTATCCACGGTCCTGGATGTCCAGTTTGTGTGATGCCTAAAGAGCGTATTGATCATGCTGCCGCCTTGGCATGTCAACCAAATGTAATTTTGGTAACGCTTGGGGATATGATCCGTGTTCCCGGTTCAAAAGGCAGTTTGGCGCAATATCGTGCTAAAGGCTGTGATATTCGACCTATCTACGATCCGCTGGATTGTTTAACCATTGCAACTGAAAACCCAGACAAAGATGTAGTCTTCTTCGCAATTGGTTTTGAAACTTCCACGCCAATGACTGCCATCTTGGTTGAACAAGCCGAGCAGCGTCAAATCAATAACCTGTATTTCCACATTAATCACGTATTAGTGCCGCCAGCTGTTGATGCAGTGATGGCTGATCCTGCGGTTAAAGTGAATGCGTTTATTGGCCCGTCACATGTGAGTGTGATTGAAGGGGCGAAAATTTACCGCCCGTTAGTTGAGAAATACAACACACCTGTTGTGGTTGCAGGTTTTGAGCCTGTTGATGTCATGGAGTCAATCCTTCGTCTAACGAAACAAAAAATTGCCGGTGAGCCAGAGCTTGATGTGCAATACACACGAGCTGTGACTGAAGAAGGCAATACAGTTGCTCAACAAGCAGTGAAACGCTGTTTTGATGTGCGTGATAGTTTCCGCTGGCGCGGTTTAGGACCCATTCCAAACTCTGCACTTAAACTCAATGACATGTTCAAGCATCGTGATGCAGAAGTACGTTTTGCTGATTGCTTACCCATGACACCCATTGACGATCATAAAGCCTGTCAATGTGGCGATATTCTTCGCGGCTTAGCCAAACCACAAGATTGTAAAGTTTTTGGTCGTGGTTGTACGCCACAAACACCACTCGGTAGCTGCATGGTTAGCTCTGAAGGTGCCTGCAATGCCTATTTCCGTTACCGAGGTGTGTAAATGAGTGAGATTGATTTAACAACCCTGTCTTCAACCAAGTCTATTCAGTTAAGTCATGGTGGTGGCGGTCAGGAAATGAATAAGTTGATCAAAGGTTTATTTTTTAAAGCCTTTGATAACGATATTCTACGTAGTGAAGAAGATGCAGCAGTATTAACATTTGAAGGCAAAACGGCATTTACCACAGACTCTTTTACGGTATCACCGCTATTTTTTGCTGGTGGCAATATCGGTAAATTAGCCATTGCGGGTACAGTCAACGACTTAGCCATGATGGGGGCAAAACCTCAGTATTTAAGTTGTAGCGTGATCATCGAAGAAGGCTTTGATGTTGCTAACTTAAAAACGATTGTTGATAGCATGGCTAAAGAGCTAAGCATTTCAGGCGCAAAAATCGTATGTGGTGATACTAAAGTGGTGCCAAAAGGCTGTGCTGACGGACTATTTATCAATACCACAGGTGTTGGCTCAATTGTTAAGCAGGGCATTTCAGTTCGTAACCTAAAGCAAGATGATGTGATCATTGTATCGCGTGATATTGGTCGTCATGGTGCTGCGATTTTAATGGCACGTGAAGGCTTAACACTTGAATCTGAATTGGTGAGTGACTGCAATACGCTCTGGCCTGCGGTTGAGGCGTTAATTGACGCTGATCTTGATATTCATGCGATGCGTGACGCAACACGTGGTGGCTTATCTGCAGTACTGAACGAATGGGCGCAAGCATCTAACGTAGGTATTACTGTTAGCGAAGAAAATGTGCCGGTAAGTGAAGAAGTACGTGGTTTATGTGAGCTTTACGGCTTTGAACCTTTTGATCTGGCAAATGAAGGCACATTCATTATTGCGTTACCGCAAGAACAAGCAGAAAAAGCATTAGAAGTATTAAGTGCATTTGCTGCCTGTGGTGATGCTGCGGTAATTGGTCAAGTGAGTGATGAGCATCAAGGCCGCGTAATTTTAACCAGTCCGTGGGGCAGTCGTCGTTATCTAGATTTGCCACAAGGTGAGTTATTACCGAGGATTTGCTAATGCATGAGTATTCCATTGTTGGTGCTTTGATTGAGCAATGTGAGCAACATGCTGTTGCCAACGACGCTACTAAAGTCACTCGTGTTGCAATTAAAGTCGGTATTTTAAGCGGGGTAGAACCTGCGTTGTTAGAAACGGCATTTCAAACTTTTAAGTTAGAAAGTATTTGCCGTGAAGCTGAGTTTGAAATGCAAATTCAGCCTCTGGTGCTCTCTTGTTTAGCTTGTGGTAAGCAAACGACACATAACGAACGTAGTGTGGTTTGTAGCCATTGCCAAAGTAATCATACCCAAGTGATGGATGGTGAAGATTTACTGCTGATGCAACTTGAGTTGGAATAAAGCAAACATTCTATCATGAAGGCGGAAGGCAGCGCTGTCACATACAGAGATTGCCTTTCTTTATGTTTATATACCCAAGCGACTTCAAGATGCAGTGTTCAGCGAGACGACCTTAGTTCTCAGGCGCGGCAACGATTCGTAGATATATTGGTTCTACATTGAGAATTGTTAACAAAGTCTGAGAGCTAAGGACGCTCGCCCTTTGGGAGCGTGTCACTGAGCCGACTTCTTGCGTCAGACAACTTGGAAAGAGCTCGCTATTCCGCTTCGTTGTCTTCCTTGAATTCAACTCAGTGACTTCGCTCTGAATCAGGCATCTTGAAGTTGTTTGGGTATATTAGTGAAATTACTGATCTGGCTGAATGCTAATTTGCGCACAACAACCACCGTATGGGTTGTTCAGAAGATCGAATTCATAACCGTACTTATGGCATATATCACGGGCTATCAGTAATCCCAATCCATATCCTTCAACGCCTCTTGGCTTCTTTTCTGATCCAATTCCAGTATCAATGATTGAGATACGTGATGGTGTAACACTAATCACCACAGAGCCTTTTTCGGTGCAAGCAAATGCATTTTTGAGTAAATTTCCGACTAGGATTTTTAAACTGGTTTTAGGAATTTTAACGTCAATAGAGTGAATTAATTCAATACGACATTCGACGGGCTTATTCTTTAATAGATGTAAGTGACTTTGTACTACTTCTTCTAATTCTTCTTTGGTTAATTCACGATTTTGTAGCTCATTTAGATTTTCCTCACGAGTAAGAGAAAGTAACGTTGTCACGAAATTGTTCATTTCCTCACAGGCGCTAAACAAACGCTCACGTTGTTTTTCAATAAACTCAGGGGCCGAAGAATGCGCTAATAAAGACGTTGCACCTTTTATTACCATTAGTGGTGTGCGAAGTTCATGACTTGCATATCGATTAAATGCTCTTTCCCGTTCGATGGATAGCTTAATACGATTTTGGTACTGGTTTAAGCTATCAACAAGCATGGTCAACTCTTGTGTTTTAACACCATGAGGGAGAACGATTGGGCTTAAATCATTGGCTGAGCGATGTTGTAGTTGATGGGTTAGAACCGATAAAGGATGGTTTAGGCGACGTGAAATTAACATCACAATCATCAAGGTGATAACCAATAGTATGACTGAAATAATGGCTTGTTTGATATTCTCTTTAAAGATCTGATCTTCGCTAAACTCGTAAATTTCATCGAAGTAAAAGGTGTAGAGATCGGCATGATGACCGTTACGCTCGGTCATTAAGCTTTTCATTACAAAGTAGTCTGTTGCGTATCCATTGGGTTGGTAAACTTCGACCGCTTTGTTGTAGGGTAGATCGTCCTTAATATCAAAATGTTTAGGAACATTGGCTAAACCAACATAACTTTGACTGGTTTTAGTTATGTATTGTAATTCTGAAGGCGTGTTTTGTAGTTTATTAATTGCTTGTTCAGTTTTGTGCTCTAGGGCATTTTGTGCATTTAATAATTCGAGTTCATCCACTGTTGATTCAACTAAGGAGAAGTGGATGGTGATCATTGCTATAGCGACAACAGCAAAATAGAAAAACGTTATTTCGCGTGCAGAGCGTAGTTTTTTCATTTCTGATTATCTTCTTTAATCTGTTTGATGAGTTGGTAGCCCACCTTAGGGATTGTTTTGATATAGCTATGACTAAAGCCTTTATCTATTTGAGTTCTTAGCTGATAGATGTGGCTGCGTAGTACATTGTTTTCAGGTTCATCATCGCCCCATAAGGTATTCATTACTTCTTGTTTCTTAATGATATTTGGTGCTCGTAACAGCATTAATTTCAAAATGGTAAATAGGGTAGGATTCAGCGATATCTGTGTGTTTTCACGGGTGGCGATGTGAGTTTTGAGATCAAGAGACAAATCACCAAATTGCAGTATTTGTGTAGCTGTAGTTCCTTTACGGCGACGGGTTAAAGCGGTAATTCTTGCTTCAAGGATCTCTAAATCAAAAGGCTTAATTAAATAATCATCAGCACCCGTTGCGAAGCCTTCTAATGTATCTTCACGAGTATCACGGGCTGTAAGCATGAGTATTGGAGTATCGATACCATCTTCACGTAATTGCTGGCATACCATGTAGCCATCCATACGTGGCAGCATGATATCAAGTATGATCAAATCATAATGATGTTGCTTGGCTAGCTCGTATCCTTGGAGACCATTGTTTGCGTAATCTAGCGTGTAGCCTTTAATTTCAAAAAAGTCGAAGATGATATTGGCAATATCTTGGTGATCTTCAATTAGCAATAATTTCATTCTGTATGAGTTCGACAGTTGTTCAATATAGAAATAATAGAAAAGAGAATAGATTATGAACTATCTATTCTCTTTTATACCGCTTAACTGGCTTAATGATTCTTAATTGTTATTTTTTGCGACTTCAGTAGCAAATTGTTCGCGGCATTGGCTAAAAATATCTAATTGCGGTTGGTATTCTTCGGTGTTTATATCCATCACACCTAACATGGAATGAAAGATATTATCGTGAGAATAGGTATCTGTTTTGTGTGCCGATTGTTTTAAACAGGCATAGTCAATATTTTTAGCGTCTTGAAAGCTTGGCGACATCCATACCATCAGCGGTACTTTGGTTTGGTATTTAGGGGCAAAGCGATAGGGAATACCATGTAAATAAGTACCGTTTTCACCAAGTGACTCACCATGATCTGAGACGTAAACCAGTGCAGTATGATATTGTTCACTTAACTGCTTTAGTTTCTTAATCATTTGGCTGATCACATAGTCAGTATACAAAATCGTATTATCGTAGCTGTTGATGATTTGCTCTTGGCTACAGTTTTCAATATCAGCACGTGGGCAATCAGGTTGGAATATCGCTTTATTTGACGGATAACGTTGATAATAAGTAGGACCATGACTACCAATTAAATGAAGCGTGATCATACGATTACCACTGAGATCTGCGATATCTTGATCGATATTTTCAAGTAGCGCCATGTCGTAACAAGTCGAGCCATTGCACATCTCATCTTTACGGGAACGATCTATCACGATCTTAGTAATATTCTTCGCTACCGACTTATCACCACCATCGTTCTCTTTCCATAGCTGAGAAACGTTAGCACGTTGCATGATATCAAGTAGGTTATCTTGGTTATCAGCCTGTGAGCGATCAAAATTCTCTCGGGTCATATTGGCAAACATGCAAGGAACCGATACCGCGGTTGCAGTGCCGCATGCCGTGACATCTTGAAATGAAATCATATCAAACTCACGGGTATAAGGATTAGTTTGGCGGTGGTAGCCATTTAGTTCGTAATTCTGTGCACGTGCGGTTTCACCCACAACCATGATCATAAGTGTCGGCTTTGTTAGTGCTTGTGACAGTGCGACATCACTTTGTGTAGCGTCTAAACCTATTTGTTTATAAGGCTGTGGGGTAGTGAAGTAAGTGTCTTTTACATATTGGCTGGTGCTATAAATAAACTGAGTAGGAATGAGGACCTTTTTTAGATAGCTATTATTACGCCCAACCGAAGCATAATCTTGGTAATAGGCTGCGGCAATTAATCCCACAACCACTAATGAAATCAACATTGATGCAAGTTTAGCTGTAACAAACTTAAAAGGGTTCGTTAGTGGTTTCATTGGCAGTTTATAGATGATCAGCGCGGGTATGATGCCCATGAGAATAGTCCACATTACGGAGTATAAGCTGAGGTATGAGCTTGCCTCACTACTGTCAGTTTCCATTATGTTGGTAATCATACCGTAATCAAACATAACGCCATAATTGAACCCTGCATAACTCACTATACTCGATAGGATCAGCAAAGTAATAAAGAATGGCTTGCTGATCTTAGGCCAGCTAAATAATGAAAACAGAAAGTTTAAGCAGGCAAGAAAGAAAAGCGGGATCGTGAGTACAAAGCCAAGTTTGACCGTTTCAAGTTGGTTAAAAATTCCAATCAGTGCTTTATATACAGGTAAGTTTATTACGGCTGTAAAATAGAGTGCGAGTAGGAAAGTAAAGGTGGCATAAGACATGCCACCAATAAGTTTTTGCTTAATAATATTCATTGTTTATTTTGAAGGGTTACACACCACACCGATGCAAATAAGCAGAATGGTATCCTTCTATCTCCACGTCGTTATTAGCCGTAAGTTATAAACGCTGAAAGGTGAAAAAAATGTTGAAACGCATTATTTCTGAGTAATACATAGAGGATGTTAATTGTCTCATTTTTGATACGTACTCTATTTAGCGTAGTTGCAAATTTAGAGAATGTTTAAATTTGTAATAATTAAATTGAACGAGACATTGCTGAAGTATTGTAGAGCCCGTTATGGTTGTATTTTATAAATAATGGGTAAGTCAATGTTTGCCCAATAGGATCATGCTATAACCCGTATCTTCACAAATACTATCGGCTTAGTAGGTTACGCGAAAAGGAATGTTGAAATGGATATTAAAATTGGTGACTTAACACACCCACAAGTCATTCAGTTGCTAATGGAACACCTGGAAGATATGTATGCGACATCACCTGCTGATAGTGTTCATGCATTGGATGTTGATGGACTCAAAACCGATGATGTGACGTTTTACACATGTTGGGAACGTGAGACATTACTTGGCTGTGTCGCAATTAAACGCCTTGATGCTGACCATGCAGAGCTGAAATCAATGCGAACGAAGATTGATGCTCGAAATCGCGGTGTTGGGGCAAGGTTACTAGAATATGTGTTAGTTGAAGCCCATAGCCTGGGGTTTAAAACCATTAGCTTAGAGACAGGTTCACATAACTTTTTTGAGTCAGCCTGTCGTTTATATGAAAAGTTTGGTTTTGAATATTGTGAACCGTTTGCTGACTATTTACCTGATCCTCATAGCTTATTTATGCGTTATGACTTTAAGCAATGGCAGTAAAGCAAACTAAGAGAATGGGATGGAAATACTTTCTAGTGGGCGTGAAAACGCAATTTTTAAGCGTAAAGATACGGTAGTTAGGCCGCTAAATTTTTATTCGTCAAGCGTACATTTGTTACTTCAACATTTTGAAAAACAGGGCATTGAAGGATTACCACGTTTTGTTGCTATTGAGGGGGACAATGAAATTGTAACCTTTGTTGAAGGAGAGACCGCGAACTATCCATTATCAGGAGCGGTAACATCAGATATAGCAGTGATCAGTGCTGGTAAGTTACTTCGGCGCTTGCATGATGCCTCGGTCGGATTTATTACCGATGCAACTTACAAAGACCAAGTCTGGATGCTACCTGAGTGTGAGCCAGTTGAGGTGATGTGTCATGGTGATTATGCACCTTATAACGTCGCATTATCAGGTAATGAAGTGGTGGGTATTTTTGATTTTGATACTGCTCATCCTGCATCAAGGTTATGGGATCTTGCGTATGCTATTTATTGTTGGGCTCCGTTTAAAACCCATGTCTATGACAAATTAGGAGAGCTGCCGGATCAGATTGTTCGTGCCAAGCTATTTTGTGATGCATACGGTATGACAAATAGTCAGCGTCAGCAATTGGTAGTGACAATGATTGAGCGACTAAAAACGCTGGTTGATTTTATGAAACAACAAGCGGCTGAAGGGAATAGCCAATTTATTGCGAATGTAGCGGATGGTCATCATCTGAGCTATTTAGCTGATATTGATTATTTACAGCAGAATGGAAAACAAATCGTATCAGGTTTAATGAAGTGATATTTTTTTGACGGCTATTGGTTTGATATTGTTGTTATTAGAGGATGTCATAAAATCGTAACTTTAGACAAATAATGAAGAGTTTCATGTTTGCTTTAGAATAATTGACCACAGCAACTAATGATCATTTCATTACCAATAGTTATCATTTTAAGGAATAAAAAAAGCCTCATTAAAAAATGAGGCTTAATAATCAATAGATTCAGATTATTTATTGGCAAGGAGCCTAAATACCGGCTAGGTATGAATCTAACTTTATATGATTCGGGGATAATTTCAAAATAGATAATAATCATTTTGAGATCTAGACACAGTGATGCATAGTTAATTGTATTTTTTTGTTCTTGTTTTTGTACAAAATTAGATTTTCAGGTCAAAAAAATGACGATTAATTTCGTTCTTAGCGATGAATGGTCATGAAAAAGTAATAAAAGCGACTTATTTAATCGTTGGTATAAGCT
>NZ_SSMG01000183.1 GCF_009873615.1 Photobacterium lucens | reverse complement strand
AAACAAGCAGATTGGATCGATATCAGTGAAGCGGATGTTACCTTGATCCCCCAAGTGAGCAGTAACAGTGTGATAGACAGTCAAATGGCAGTGAATGCCAGTGCCGGGGATGAAATCTTTGGCTTAGATTTTGGTAAAGTGCGCGAGCCACGGATGGAGCCCGATAACTTCAGTGAAGCGACCCCGGGGAGTGTGGTGTTCTTCCCGCATAAATTTACCGCCGCCACCGCAGGTAACGTGAACTTCAATGTGATTAATCCAAGCACGTCACCGACAAACACCGCCTGGAGTACTGTGTTGTATCACGATGTGGATTGTGATGGCACATTAAATGGGGTGGAAGCACAAGTGGTGAACCCGGTAGCGGTGAGTGGCAACAGTACGATTTGTTTACTGAGCAAAGTGACGGTACCGGCCAATGCGACCTTAAATGCACATTATCACTATGACATAGAAGCGAACATGGTCTTTGCTGATACCACGGGCACAGGGCATGGCATTACCCGCCTTGTGTTGGATAAAGATACTGTCAGGGCGATATTCAGTGGTTCAGGGGAATTACGCTTAGAGAAAACGGTACGCAATGTGACCCAAAACGGTCCAGTGACTACCAGTAACCAAGGGCGCCCTGGGGATGTTGTGGAGTACGTAGTGACCTTTACCAACATGGGCGTTGGTGATCTCACCGATGTGAAGATATTTGATTCAACCCCGGATTTTACCGAGCTGTCACAGACGGTGCAGTGCAGTGATGGGACAGTACCAGCTTCACTAACTTGTAATGCTGTTACCAGTGATGGCACCAATAGTTCTGGTTATCAAGGCAATATTACGTGGGAAATGACAGGGAGCTTGGCGGCAGGAGAGTCGGGCACAGTAGTATACCGTGTGTCTATTCAATAATTGGAATAAAAACAATTAACCAAAGGACACTGGTTAATTGTTTTTAGACGTTGGTTTTATTTAAAAGGAATGGAACTTGCTATTGATTAATATAGGATTGTTTTCAATGGAAAATATTCTTATGTATTTTTTATAATAATCTTGTTTTTGATATTGATATTCTTTTTTTAGTATATTTGATTAATAATGAGGGAGTGATATGAATATTATTTTTCGATATTTAAGAAAAATATATATATTATTTATCGCTATGTTTTCTCATTATTTGTTTGCAGTTCCTATTTATTGGACAGATTGGCAATCGGGAAATGCTGGAGCAGGTACTGCATCAGGGCAAATTATTACAGCAAGCTCGACAGTAACTGTTTCTTACTCACAACCTAATGGTTATAGCTTTATTTTAACGGGAACAGGTACCGATTACTGGGTTAACCAAGGTGGTGCAAGAGATCCTGCGACGTCGCCTTTTACCAGTAGTTTCGTAGATAATATCCCTACAGCTAGTGAAATTATTGGATTATCTAGGCAGGGTGTAAATACACTGACATTTTCAGAACCTATTGCTAATCCTGTTTTTTGTTTTGTGAGTTTAAATGGTAACGGGTATTCATTTGATCGAGACTTTGAAATACTAAGTCAAACGGGTAATGGGAATGCTTGTGGTTATTGGGGGTGTGGTAACGTTATTAAGCAAATCGTTGGTCCACAATACCAATTAAATGCGACAAGTGGGGAGCCACATGGTTGTATTCGCTTTACAGAAGAAGCTGCATTTTCAACTGTATCTTGGACAAGTCAAAGTAATGAAACATGGAATGGTTTTACTTTAGGGATACAGGGAACAGAAGCTGAGGTGTTCGCTGAAAAGGATTATGGTGATGCACCTGATACATCAGCGGCAACGGGTAACGGTGATTATCAAACATTAGATGCTAATAACGGTGCAAGCCACGCTATTGTGGATACAGATTCAGATACTCAGGTTGATATTACATTAGGTACGTTATGGGATGGCGATGATGCAGGTAATGATGGAACATTACAAAATGTAGCAGCTACAGCTGATGATCTTGATAATATTGATGATGAAGATGGTGTGTCATGGACGGGAAGTTTTATTCGAGGAGGTAGTAATAATCTTTCTGTCACTATAACTAAAGATCCAGAATCAACGTTAACTGGATTAAGGCTTTATGCGTGGGTGGATTGGAACCAAGATGGCGATTGGAATGATGCTAGTGAACAAGTCATTTCTGATGTTGCAGCAACCTCTTCAACGCAGAGTTATCCTATTCCGATTCCCTCGACAGCGACTTTAGGTAATACCTATCTTCGAGCTCGTGTTTGTTCTGATGCTGATTGTAATACTCCCAATGGTGCAGCAGATGATGGTGAAGTCGAGGATTATTTACTTACTGTCGTCGCTCCCCAAATATCTGGTTTTGTATTTAATGATAATGGTAGTGGTGGTGGTACTGCTACAAATGGTACGAAGGATGGTGGTGAATCTGGATTAGGAGTTGCTGTTCCTGTTGTCGCCTATAATACAGCGACTGGGCAGTGTTATGCTACAAATGCGGACGCAACGACGGGAGCATACACTATTTCTGGAGGTGTAGCTGGTACTTACCAAGTTTATGAAGCCATTAATGAAACTAATATTGCCTCGCCGACCTGTCCACCCACACAATCAACATTAAATACAGCTACAGGTGCTTATTCTGGTGGCACTATTGGCGATCCTAATAACTTTCACTCTAGTTCTGCAAATGTAGTCTCTGTTACTGCTGGTGTAGTATCAAATGTGAACTTTGGCGATTTTGCGATCACACCTTATCCTACGTGTAGTTCTGATGCCTATCTATTAAGAAACAATCCAACAGACATTACTGGTGTAAACCTCGCAACAGGTGTAGTGACACCATTATTTAATGATGTATTACCAAGTGGAACTGGGGTATTTGGTGGTACTGGCTATAACGTTATTACTAATACATTATTTGGTGATAATACGAATAATGACAATACCGTGTTGATGGTTGATGGGGCTGGTAATGCTTTTGTACTCCCTATTACTGGCAGTACGATGACGGTTGGTAATTATAACAGTGGCGATATCGATGATGATGGAGTGCTGTTATTAATGACAAGTAGCGGTACATCATTATTCAAAATTGATGTAAATCCTAATAGTACGACCTATTTACAGCAAATAGCAGAAATAGCGGTTTCTGCTCCAGTAATGGCGGATATGGCAATCAACCCTGTTGATAATATGCTGTATACATTAACACCATCAGGAAGTTTAGTACGTTTCGATCCAACGACGGGGGCGAGAACCAATTTAGGCTCAGTTGGCACTGAGGGTGTTACAAGTGTTGGTTGGGGGGCTGTGTATTTTGATGATCAAGGCTTCTTATATGCCTCTCAAAACCCTAGCCCTGGTCGTATTGTTCGGATTGATATATCTAACCCTACACTACCAGCAAATAGCTATGTTGCTGTTGATTTTACTCAGATGAATGCTTCAACCTCGCAAAATGATGGTGCTCGCTGTCGTTTCGCTGATTTACCATTGGATTGGGCTGATGCTCCCATAGTTGATGGTTATGCGACTGAATTGGTGGATGATGGTCCTCGTCACCTAACTGACATTGGTGTGCCATATTTAGGCGCTAACAACCCCGATAATGAAAATGATGGTCAACCAACAGCTACCGCTAACGGGGATGATACTAATGGCTTAACCCCTGATGATGAAGATGGCTTTACTCAACCGTCGATTACCACGGTACTTACAGGGGGGGATAATGTTGCCCTTACTGTACCTGTGGTGACATCGGGTAACGATAATCTCTATGGTTGGATTGATTTTGACCTTGATGGGGTGTTCAGTAACGATGAAACTGCCACGGTTGCCGTGACCGCCTCTGGTAACAGTACTCTGAATTTCACCGTCCCTGCGGATGTGCAAATCTTTGATAGTTTTGCCCGTTTACGGATTTGTTCCAGTGGTGAAACCTGTAATCTTGCCACGGGTAGTTCAGGTGATGGGGAAGTGGAAGATCACCCTATCTCACTGATGCCACCGGGTGATTTAGCCTTAATGCTTGATATGCAGCCGAGTGTTAATGCGACCTTGGGGATCCCATTTAATGTGGTGGTCAGTGTTGAAAATATGGGCACGACGCTCGCTTTAAATACCCAAGTTTATTTACCTATTCCTGCTGGTTATAGCTTTGTTAAAGCTTATGCCGGGGATGGGATGACTGAAATTACAACTTATGATCCGGTCACTGGTATTTTAGATGTGGGTACGGTGGGATTTGGGTTTAATGATTATGCGGTGATCCGCTTAGCACCGCAGTCATTAACAGCCCCTGCGATTAATGCTGAAATCAGCCAAGCGAGTATCAATGATATTGATTCCACCCCGAACAATGGGTTTGGTAATGGTGAAGATGATACCGATGTAGTGACCCCGGTTATTACTAACACGCTACAGCCTAATGTGTGTGATGCACCTGTGGTGTATGAAGGGGGGGATGCTTACCTTGCCGCCAATGGTGAATATATCGTGACAACGAGTACACCGAATCAGGCAGGGTATTTATGGAGCCTGGGCTATATCGATTTAAACCGCACCATGTACGCAGAGTTGGCGGTATATCTCGGTGATCGCAGTGCCAACACAGGGGGGCCTGCGGGTGAAGCTGGCGCTGATGGGATGACCTTTGTCCTCTCTGCTGATCCGCGTGATTTAAATGCGGTGGGGGATTTTGGTGGCGGACTCGGTGTTGACAATATCTTTGGTGGACAGCGTGTTCAACCATCCATTGTGTTTGAATTTGATACCTTTGATAACACTTTCCTTGGCGCTACTGATGA
>NZ_SSMG01000182.1 GCF_009873615.1 Photobacterium lucens | reverse complement strand
ATGCTTTTTTATAAAAAAAGCCACTACAGTAAAACTGTAGTGGCTTATTTATTTCAAATGAATGCCTATTTTATTCAGCGTCGGCATGACCATAAATACGATGCTTAGTCACAAAGCCAACTAAGAAACACATCACAAATACCACGCCGTATAAGCCATTTGCGGTAACCAATGCCGCATGTGCACCAAACTTGTCTACGATTGGACTGGTAACCACAAAGGTCAGCATGGTACCGATGGTGCCGCAAAGCAGAATAAAGTTCACCAATTTCGGTGATGCAGCTTTGGTTTGCTGTGAGCCCAAGGTAATGATCGAAGTGTAAATAGCACTACTAAAGAAGCCCAATGTTGAAATCACGTAAAGCAATGTTTTCGCATCAGTATCTTTGTTGAACCAGTACATTAGTACCGTTGCTAGTGCTGCTAATACCATCACGAAACGCTGCAGGTCAAATTTCTTTAACAGTACACTGAAGATCCACATGCCGATCATGTATGCGCCCCAGAAGTAACTCACCAATTGACCGGCATCGGTGATCGACATACCTAAATCTTTAGTCGCGTATTCAGGGATCCAAGAAACAAAACCTAGCTGACCAAGAATGTAGCACAGTGCCGCAATCGCTAAGAACACCACGCCTAAGCCCCATTTTTCTTTCTCAGGGATCACTTCAAATTCTTCTTCGTCTTTTTTACCCAGTACAGGGAATTTAGCAATTAACGTCAGAATAAAAATCGCTAAGTAGATACCACCGATAGCGACATATACCCAGTACCATTCAAGATGACGTGCTAATACTGCCGCTGAAATCACAGGGAAAATCATCCCCGCCATACTAAAGAACGAATCAGTAAACAGCAGACGCGAACCACGTTGCTTACCTTCATAGATATGGGTAATAAGGTATGTACCAATCGACATGGTGATACCACTCACCACACCTAATACAAACATGCAGCCAGAGAAAATTGCCAAGTTATGCCCAAACATTAGCCCTAAAATTGCTAATACCATGAGACAAAAACCAAAGATAAGCTGGCGTTTTAACGGCACTATTTCCATCAACCATACATTGAGGAAAATAGAGATCAAAATACCTGTGTTTAAGAAAGTAAAGGTATTACTCATGCTCGATATTGGTAAGTCGAAATACTTAGCAATATCGCCCATCACAATACCTGTGACGATGATCAGCGAGCCAGTCAACGCATAAGATAAAAAACTGATCCATGTCAGGAGGTTGCGGTTTGTGTTTGTCATAGCAAATCCTGAAAAACGTTCTAGTGAAAAATAATGTAATGAAATGCTACCAATTAGTATTACATTTAATTGTGATTATACTCACAAAGCATCATTCAAGTTATGCGTATTAGGATAAAATATCATTAAATTCAGGATTTATTCAGCGAAAAATTAGCAGTAAGAATATTTACTCCTTCACACTTGCCTTTTACCAATTAATAGAACTGTCATTATTTTCATTTAGTTTTAGCGCATTTCGCGACAACTTAATTCTTATTGGTGACCTATGTTCAAAAAAACACTTCCGAGCGTAATCTTACTTTCTTTAAATGCTTATGCTTTGCCTCAAGATGTTGCAAGCAACTTCAGTCAATTAAATAGCCATATGAAATGGGACAATAAGCAAGAAATCAAACTAGAAGGCAATACCTATCATCCTCAAGGCATGGTCAAGATCGGTGACTACTTTTATATCTCTTCTGTAGAAGTTATAGAGCAGCCAACAAAATATTCAAAACTGATGCAAGGGTTAGATCGCACTGCAGGGAAAGGCAAAGGGCATTTATTCAAATTTGATAAAACCGGAAAACTGGTTGCTCAGGTAACCTTTGGCGAAGGCGATATTTATCACCCAGGTGGTTTGGATTTTGACGGGAAAAATATTTGGATGCCAGTGGCAGAATACCGCCCTCACAGCCACTCTAATATCTATAAAGTAGATCCTAATTCACTGGAAATCACCAAGCAATTTACAGTTAATGATCATATTGGTGCCCTTTCTTATGATCCTGAAACAGAAACTCTGTATGGCGGCACTTGGGGCTCACGTGAATTTTACACTTGGCCGTTAAAAGGCAACAAAGCAAACCCACAGAGTACAACAGTAAAAAATACGTCTTACTATATTGATTATCAGGACTGTAAATTTACCAGCGAGCATTTCCTTATCTGCTCTGGTTTAAAGAAATACACAGTTAATGGAAAAGAAGAAGTCACATTTGGTGGATTGGAATTAATCGATACGAGATCAATGACACTTTCACAGCAGATACCCGTTGACGCATGGATCAAGCCCGACCTTCCCATGACACAAAATCCATTTTGGATTGAGAAAGAACATGAAAGCCTCACCTTCTATTTTGCGCCTGAAGACAATAAAACCTCAATTTACGTCTATAAAGAACACAACAGTTAAGGTTAACAGCCAAAAGCTCAAACCAAGCGAAGCTTTCGTGCTTCGCTTTTTAGACTCAACTGAACCTATATGGTATGACTATTTTATACTGAGTTTTATGATTAAATGCGCTCTGGTGGCGTGATCAAATCTGACTAACGCCCAAAACAAAAACAGCCCGATATTATTAAGCACTAGTAATAAAGAGCTAATATCGGGCTGTTTTATTTATGCGATAACAGATAATTATGCGTCTGCTTTTTCACTTAATGGTGTTAGATCTAAACTATCAGTGAACGAGGTGTCATTGAGTGTTTTGATATAAGCAGTAAAGGCTCCGCCTAATGCCTTATCACGCATACCATATTCAACAAATGCTTTTGCGTAACCTAACTTGTCACCACAATCATGAGAGCGACCTGTCATGTGAAACGCTTCAACGGTTTCATCTTGCATTAGCATATCAATGGCATCAGTTAGCTGGATTTCATCACCCGCGCCTGGTGGTGTCATTGCTAGCTTATCCCAAATGTTATGGGATAAAACATAACGACCAACTACAGCAAGGTTAGACGGCGCATCTTCAATGGCTGGCTTTTCAACCATACGCGCCATAGGACAAAACTCACCTGCTTTTAGCTCAGTACCATTACAATCCACCACACCGTACTTTGACACATCACTCATTGGTACTGGCTCAACCATGATTTGGCTCGCACCTATTTGTTCAAAGTGACTAATCATCGCCGCTAAGTTTTCTTTGCTTTGGTCGGCGGTGTATTCATCTAAAATCACATCAGGCAATACAACGACAAACGACTCATCACCCACTAGCGGTTTGGCACACAATACAGCATGACCTAAGCCTTTCGCCTGACCTTGACGCACATGCATAATGGTTACATCTTTCGGACAAATCGCTTGAACTTCATCTAACAGCTGACGTTTAACACGCGCTTCTAACGTTGCTTCTAGTTCAAATGAGGTATCAAAGTGGTTTTCAATGGCGTTTTTAGACGAGTGCGTGACTAATACAATTTCTTTAATACCCGCATTAACACACTCATTCACAATATATTGAATAAGCGGTTTATCGACTAACGGCAGCATTTCTTTTGGAATTGCTTTGGTTGCCGGAAGCATACGTGTACCTAGCCCTGCCACAGGAATGACAGCTTTTTTTATTTTGTTATTCATTATTCATCCGTATTTAATGAAAGACTTATTTATTATAAAAGTCGCGATACCACCGAACAAAGTTCTCAACACCTTCCTTAATTGGTGTTTGAGGCTTATAGCCAGTAGCTTCAAACAAACCGCTAGTATCTGCATAAGTTTTATATACATCACCCGGCTGCATTGGCATGAAGTTTTTCTTCGCTTCAATGTCTAAACTTGATTCAAGTGCTTCAATATAATCCATTAACTTTTCACACTTACCATTGCCAATATTATAAACACGATAAGGTGCAGAGCTGTCTGCTGGTGAACCTGTTTCTACAGACCAGTCAGTTTGTTTCTGAGGTACTACATCTTGAATACGTAGAATACCTTCAACAATGTCATCGATATATGTAAAGTCGCGTTGCATATCACCATTATTATAAATATCGATTTCCTCGCCATTCATAATCTTATTGGTGAACTTAAACAATGCCATATCAGGACGGCCCCAAGGACCATAGACAGTAAAGAAACGTAAACCTGTTGTTGGTAAATTATAAAGATGTGAATATGTGTGAGCCATTAGCTCATTTGCTTTTTTACTAGCCGCATAAAGTGAAATTGGGTGATCAACAGAGTCACTTGTTTCAAATGGCGTTTTAGCATTCAAGCCATAAACTGAGCTAGAAGAGGCATAAATTAGGTGCTTAACCTTATTATGGCGACAGCCTTCTAATACATTTACAAAGCCAACCAAGTTACTGTCAGCATAAGCTAGTGGATTATCAATCGAATAACGAACACCCGCTTGAGCGGCTAAGTTAATTACGCGATCAAACTGCTGCACTTTAAATAATTCAGCCATGCCTTCACGATCAGCTAAATCTAATTTAATAAATTCGAAATTAGGATGCTCAATACGTGCTAAACGAGATAATTTTAAATTTACATCGTAATAATCATTTAAATTATCGATACCAACTACTTGATGACCAAGCGCAGTTAGACGCTCAGTAATAGCACTACCGATAAAACCAGCAGCACCAGTTACTAAATATTTCATAATAGCTCAACTTATAAATGGAGAAGTAATATATTAATCGTTACCAAATAGATCACGGGTATAAACTTTATCGGCAATATCAGAAAGCTCTTCAACCATACGGTTTGAAACAATCACATCACAGCTTTGTTTAAAATCAGATAAATCTTCAATAACTAGTGAGTTAAAAAACTCTTTTTCTTTTAACACAGGCTCATAAACAACGACTTCAATACCTTTCGCTTTAATGCGCTTCATAATGCCTTGAATGCTAGATGCTCGGAAGTTATCAGAACCCGCCTTCATGATTAGTCGATAAATACCAACACGCTTAGGATTTTTAGCAATGATAGAGTCTGCAATAAAATCTTTACGAGTTGTATTCGCATCAACAATCGCGCCAATGATGTTATTTGGTACATCACGATAATTTGCACGAAGTTGTTTAGTATCTTTCGGTAAACAGTAACCACCATAACCAAATGATGGGTTGTTATAGTGATTACCAATACGAGGATCTAAACCAACACCTTCAATAATTTGGCGTGAATCTAAACCATTAGATGCTGCATAAGTATCAAGCTCATTAAAGTAAGCGACACGCATAGCAAGGTATGTATTAGAAACCGCTTCCGCCTCTATGGAGTCTGTAAACAATACAGGAATATCTTCTTTAATTGCACCTTCGACAAGTAAGTTAGCAAATACTTCAGCTCTTTTACTTTGCTCACCAACAATAATTCGAGAAGGGTATAAGTTATCGTATAGTGCACGGCCTTCACGTAAAAATTCAGGTGAGAATATAATATTTTCACAGCCAAACTGTTGTTTAATTTGCTCGGTATAACCAACAGGAACAGTTGATTTAATCACCATTACTGCATTTTGATTAATCGCTATAACATCTTTAATAACTGCTTCAACAGATGAGGTATTAAAAAAATTATTTACAGAATCATAATCAGTAGGAGTCGCAATTATGACAAAATCAGCATTTTCATATGCTAATTGCTTATCTAATGTAGCATAAAAATTTAATTGCTTATTTTGGAGAAAATTTTCAATTTCAGTATCAACGATTGGAGATGTTTCATCATTAAGTAAATTAACTTTTTCTTCGATAATATCAATAGCAACAACTTCATTATGCTGTGCTAAAAGCATAGCATTAGACAATCCGACATATCCTGTCCCAGCAATAGCAATTTTCATTATAAAACCAAAAAATAAATAGATAATAAAAATACTAATTACCACTAACCACAGAACCTGTCACTTAAA
>NZ_SSMG01000181.1 GCF_009873615.1 Photobacterium lucens | reverse complement strand
TAAGATGGTTAGGCAAGCTTGTTGATAGATATATTTTTCGACATTTTCAGTGAGCTGGCTTCAAGGTGGATAGCAATATCCGAAATTTGCCCTTAAAAATTCTGATGAGATAACCATGAGCAATTCTTTAGTTCTTGTAATCAATTCTGGTAGTTCTTCACTTAAATTTGCTTTAATTGATACTGTCAACGGTGAAGCTACGTTAAGTGGCCTTGGTGAGTGCTTTGGCCTCCCTGAAGCAGTAGTAAGCTGGAAAGTAAATGGCGAAAAACACGAATTTAAATTAGACGGTTTAGAAAACCACCACCAACAAGCTGTTGACCGTATCGTAGCGCTTGTTGAAGAGCTAGGTCTAAAAGAAGACATCGTGGCTGTAGGTCACCGTGTCGTTCAAGGTGGTAACCTATTTGCTCACACAGTGAAAATTGATGAGCAAGTTATCGCTGATATCGAATCACTAAGTGATTTAGCACCGCTGCACAACCCTGCCCACGTTATTGGCATGCGTGCAGCAAGCAAAGCATTCCCAACATTGTCTCAATATGCGGTATTCGATACAGCATTCCACCAGACAATGCCAGAAAAAGCATATACTTACGCTATTTCTCAAGAAGTTAGCAAAGAGTACAACATCCGTCGTTACGGTTTCCACGGTACTAGCCACTACTTCGTAACACGTGAAGCTGCAAAAGTGGTTAACAAGCCAGTTGAGGCATCAAGCTTCATTTCTGTTCACCTAGGTAACGGCGCATCAGTATGTGTGGTTAAAAACGGTGAAAGTGTTGATACATCAATGGGATTCACACCGCTAGCAGGCCTAATGATGGGTACCCGTTGTGGCGATATCGACCCAAGTATTCTTGAGTACCTATTAAAGAAAGGTTGGACGCAAGATCGTCTAGAGAAAGAGCTAGTAACAAACTCTGGCTTCCTAGGTGTGTCAGGCTTTACCAGCGACTGTCGTGGCATTATTGCAGCGATGGAAGATGAAACACATCCAAATCACCACGGTGCTAAGCTTGCGTTTGAGCTATTTACTTACCGCGTAGCAAAATACATTGCATCATACATGGTTGCGCTTGATGAGCTAGACGGCATCATTTTCACTGGTGGTATCGGCGAAAATGCAATGCCAATCCGTAGTGAAATTCTTCGTCTAATGAAGATCTTCGGTTACCAAGAAGATGTTGAAGGTAACGCAGCAGCACGTTTTGGCGCTCAAGGTATTATTACTAAGCCAAACACACCACTTGCAATGGTGATCCCAACAAATGAAGAGTGGGTAATTGCAAAAGAATCAATGGCATTATTGCACGCATAAACTGCAGTAACGCAATGATTTTCCGAGTGGAACGGCTCGGGTGATACTTTGGTTTGGAACCCCAAAGTATATGGAACGGAAAGACGGCTCTTTGCTTAGGCATCGAGCCGTTTTTTCGTTTAGATTCTAGAAGATGTCATTTATCCTCTGCAGATATGCATACTCATGAGCTAACTCATTTTTGGACAATTATTAGCTATCTCATAGACACAAATAGCGCCTCAAAACATGAGCATTTCTAATGATAAATATGATTTCAAGACATGAAATATAATAAAGGCAAGGTATCAAACCTTGCCTTCAATCTTATTTATACCAACCGTCAGCCAGAACTTCAGCTTGCTCAAGAACGAGTTTAATGGCTTCGTCTGCTTTATCTGGCGGATACTTCCAGCGACGTAACAGGCGGCGAACAAGGTTACGCATACGGGCACGAACGCTATCTCGTTTTTGCCAATCCACTGTCGCAGATTTTCGTAATTGAAGCGTAAGTTCAATGGCTAATTGTCGAAGGTTATCGTCACCAAGCTCACGTACCGATGCTTCATTGAGAATTAAGGCACGGTAAAAAGCTATTTCATCAGGAGAAAGATTCAGACCTGCTGCCATTTCAGCATCAGCAGCCATCTCTTTTGCCCATTTGATTAGCTCTTCAATAACCTGAGCGGTTTCAATGCTACGGTTATGGTACTTTTGCAGTGTCGTCATAATGCGATCAGAGTATTTCTTTTCTTGAACCACATCAGTCTTCATTCGTGCTTTGACTTCATCACGCAAAAGCTTTTCAAGCAGCTCTACCGCAAGATTTTTCTCTTTTAAGTTTTTAACATCTTCTAAGAACTCATCAGAAAGCAATCCGATATTGGGTTTATCTAAACCCACCATTGAGAAGATATCATCCACACCTTCAGCAATAATGGCATTATCTAAAATTTGCTTTAATGCACTGTTACGTTGTTCATCACTGCGTTTTTTATCCACCGTAGAGTGCTTAACAAACGCCGTCTTAATCGCAGAATAAAAGGCAATCTCGTTCTTATAACCTTGAGTTTCATCCATGGTATTACACAGCGAGTAGGCTTTCGTCATTGCTGCCATTACATCAAGGAATCGTCGTTTACCATCGCGCTCTTCTTTTCCATTACTGTTGGTATGAGATAAACCTGATAAATGGTTTACCGCTCCCGGTAGTAAGCGAAGAGCATTAGTTTCAAACTCAGGTCGGTAGTTAAACACAGCACCATCGACAGGCGTGGCAAACATCCCACGAACAATATCTATTTTCTCCATCAATACTGAGAAAGCTTCAGCAGTATCAACGGTTGGCTGCCCTTTACCTTGACTATTTGTGTAAGTTTTCAGGGCGTTTTTCAACTCACTGGCGATACCAATATAATCGACAACTAAGCCACCGGGTTTATCCTTAAAGACACGGTTAACACGAGCAATAGCCTGCATCAAGTTATGCCCTTTCATTGGCTTGTCGATATACATAGTATGACAGCAAGGCGCATCAAAGCCTGTTAGCCACATATCACGTACAATGACCAACTTCAGTTCATCGTTAGTGTCTTTATAGCGCTTTTCGAACAGTTTCTTTGTTTTCTTATCGTGAATATGAGGCTGCATTTTTTCTTTATCAGAAGCAGAGCCTGTCATCACAATCTTAATAGCCCCCTGATTCGGATCATCGCTATGCCATTCAGGTTTGATCGCAATAATTGCATTATATAAATCGACACATATTTCACGACTCATTGCGACAATCATCGCTTTACCGGGGAACGTTTCTGTACGAGTGGTAAAGTGAGTCACTAAATCTTGAGCCACTTGTTTTAGACGAGGCTCAGCACCAACAAGCTTTTCTAGTGTTGCCCATTGCGACTTAATTTTTTCACGTGTTTCTGTTTCATCTTCCTCGCTGATCTCATCATCAATTTGATCATTAAGAGTTTCAATTTCAGCTTGGTTGATATTCAGTTTTGCTAAGCGTGACTCGTAATAGATTGGAACCGTGGCACCATCATCGACAGCATCTTGAATATCGTAAACAGAGACATATTCACCAAACACACCACGAGTATCTTTGTCATCCATCGCAATAGGCGTACCAGTAAAGCCAATGAAAGACGCATTTGGCAGTGCATCACGCATGTATTTGGAATACCCAAAAACATACTTAGAACCAGTAACATTGCCATCTGCATCTTTGACTTCAACCAATTTGGATTTATTACCATATTGGCTACGATGCGCCTCATCTGAAACCACCACAATATTGGCACGTTCAGACAAAACAGGGTGCTCTATTTCATCTGCAAGTAAGGCAAACTTCTGGATAGTCGTAAATATGATGCCACCTGATTGACGGTTAAGTAGCAACTCTCGAAGTTCATCACGATTCTCTGCTTGCTGAGGTATTTGTTTTAGCGTCTCGCTCGCCATGCCAAAGGTATTATAAAGCTGACCATCTAAATCATTTCGGTCGGTCACAACAACGATTGTTGGATTATTCATCGCAGGTTGTTGTAATAGCTTACTGGCATAACAAACCATAGAGATACTTTTGCCACTGCCTTGGGTATGCCAAACTACACCAGCTTTACCGCTACCTGCTTTAATCTTATCTAAGCCTTTGGTTGCTTGAACCTGATATTTCCCCATGCTTTCAGCAACCATCGGCAAATCGTTATCGACCTGTTTTGCTTTAACGGTAGCTTCTACCGCAGCACGAACGGCATGAAACTGGTGGTAACCTGCAATCTTTTTAATGATGTTGTCATGATCTGTTTCAAACAAGATGAAATAGCGAATGTAATCGAGCAGCAAATCAGGTTTAAAGAAGCCTCGAACCATCGTCTCTAACTGAAACTCTAGCAGTGGTTTATCATCTTCACCTGTAACGGTTTTCCAGGGTAAAAAACGTTCTTTATTGGCGGTTAATGAACCGACACGCGCCGTCCAGCCATCGCTAACAACCAATGCTTCATTGAAAACGAAAAGATCGGCAATTTCTTCTTTGTAGGTTTGAAGCTGGTTATAGGCATTCCAAATATCAGCGTGATCATCAGCAGGATTTTTCAGCTCAATAACTGCAATAGGCAAGCCATTGATGAACACCACAACATCAGGGCGACGATTACCTTTCTTCCCTGTAATCGTGAACTGATTGACCACCAGAAACTCATTGTTCTCTGGATTGGTAAAATCCATCAGGCGGGCATGGGTATGCTTAGTTTTGGTTTCTCCATCCTCAAATACACTGTATTCAACAGGCACACCTTCAATTAGGTACTTGTGGAAAGCTCGGTTACTTTTAATTAGCACAGGCGTGTCAGGCGTACTTACCGTGTTCACCACCACAGCCAAGCTTTCTTGAGGTAGTTCAGGGTTTAATGTTTCTAAACGATCAAGCAAGCGCTGTTTAAGCACGACTTGGTGATAATCATCACGCTCTGGTGAGTCGCCATCAGGGGCGATGTCGTAACCATTTTTGTATAGGTAGCCTTGGTCAGTAAACCAATCAAGGCAAAGCTGTTCTAATTGGTCTTCAGTGATCATAAAGACTCCTCATAAGATTTTTGCATCTCTTCGCAAAAAGCAAAAAAAGTACGACTGTTAATCAATGCATTCTGAAGTTCTGACATTTGCTCAAAGAACACTTCACCTTGTTGCTCTAGTGTCGTTGTATTCCCAATAAAGTCAGAAAGATTTCGATAAATAATTAATGGATGCCATGGATTTTCATTTTTGCTATCCATAATACGATTACTTAATTTCCATCCATTGGGTAACGTTAATTCGCGAACTAACTCTTTATACAGAGAGCTGCCTGCTAGTTTTGAATGGAGAGGCTTATCGATATCTATGATGAGTGCCGCTATCGGTTCATGTTCCATTAAGTCATGAGTGGCATGGTCTTCACTATCAATTAGAAAGCCACAGAATATTCCCGGATTCCATCCACCGTCAGAATACTCTTTAGAGACATTATTGAATTCCAACCCAATGCGCCCCCAAGAATCGTAGTGACCACACCGTTCATTGACTCCAACATGACGTTGATATGCTTGCTTGTTGTATGAAATTCCACCGTCTAACTGCTGTATGGGCCATTGTTTATTCAGTGTTATTTTGGCAATGTCATAAAGCTGTTTATCAATTTTTTTTGAGTCATAGTAATAGGCGATAGATAGTGGGTTCAATGGGGAAAATTCTGCTAATCCATTGCACCTCAATAGCTGAATGAACTCTTTACGAATCCATTGCCCTTTTTCACTATCTTCCTCTATTTTTTCTATCGCTTCGGCAACTTGATACCAACACAAGGCAAGATCAGGGCTTTGTTTATGCTGTCCTGAGTGTGCTGTAATAAGCACGATAGCAAATGATTTTGCTAGTTTTTCTTCAGCATACTGTCGATAGTTGTAAAGCTGCCCATCATGCAGTTCAGACCAAACCTTGTGTTCAAATATCAAACAAGAAATATTGTCGGTTGAATCCCAAAGCATATCTGGATATTTACCATCAAAGTTAACTTGCGTATTAATGCGTTCTGAATTGCCAATATACGGGATCTCTATACCATACTCTTGCCCTTGCTTGAGTAAAAGAGACATTATTGCCTCTCTTACGGCTATATCATTGCGAAGTAGCCAAGCAAAGGCTTCTGTAATGAAGTTTTCAATTGGCGACTTTTGATGGCTAGAAGCGTATTTACTGACGTTGACGAGTAAACTTTCCATTTCTTAAATTCCATTGCAAAACCCCAATGGTATTTGTGTTGCCATTGGGGTTGATACTCAATTTCTAATTAGCTCTCTGCCTTCTCAGCTAACTCGATTTCGCCGGAAAGCAATTTAGGAAGCAAGGTGTCTCGTAGTTCTGATAACGTGGCATTCTCTAGTTGATTCGCCAACATTTTCTCCATTAAACCACCTACAGTTTTGTGAAATGCTTCTAGCACATCAGCCGTTGGGCGAACTAGAGCCACCTTAGAAAAGGTACTTGTGTTCATGTTTAATGTTGCGCTACCACCACTAGCCAAATCATGGAAGTGTTTATTCAAACCCTTGAATTTAAAAAGTAGGTAGTAGAGCGAGTTCTGATCATAAGGAACAACAGAGTTAATTTGTTGATTTGTATGACTTGGTTTCGTTGTTATAAAAACTTGTCCAACAGTAGCAATACAGCTCACACAGATACTATTTTCTGGTATACGTTTCTTCGGTTGTGATTCATCCCCGGCCTGCGTCAATGTATCCGAAGTTTCAGTGATAAATACCTTGCCATGTGTATCAGGAATCTTGATAAATGGAACATGACCACCGTAAAAATCAGCATTTTTCTTTGATGGTGTTTTTCCACAGATAACGTCACCAAAATCTTTAATTGACTTGATATTCCATCCATCAGGAATCAAACCCAACTCAGACTCAACGAGCTTTTCTGGGAATAGCGAGGCAGTCGCCGCATCCATACCCTCTGGTTGCTCACCATTCATTTTGGCTTTGACTGGATCGAAATCAACAAACCATGACTTGAAGATGGCTTGTGCCATTTGCTCTAGGGTTTGGTTGGTTTGTGTGTTTAAATCGATTTTTTTATCTAAGTCAGACAACTGCTTCGCGATAGCTGCTTGAACTTGCAAAGGTGGAAGTCTTAACTCTAGGGAGCCTAACGCAGACGTATATAGGTTTTTTTGAACACTACCAACAGCAAGCGTTTCGATAACTCTTCTACTCATCAAAAGTACATAAAAAATGTACAAATTGTCACACTTATCTTTATTAACTTTGATGTTTATAACTGCGCGGTTACCACACATATAGTCTTCGAGAATACCAATACGACCGATAGTACCTGACTTGCTTATAGCTAAAGTTCCGGGTTCAAATAGCAATGCACTTTTTCCTGCACTTTTAAACCCTTCTTCAGACAACGTCCTAGAAGTGTTGCGTATCGGGCCGTTGTTTAAGTCGACAGCACGAAGCCATTTAACAGGCCCATCAAAGTAATATTCTTTTTTCTGAGTCGGATTCACATACCCTTCTTGAAATGATGCACACTCATCTAAAGTTACAGTAGGCCAATTACAGCTCATAACCCAACCCCGCTAGGTTCTTCTTGATCTCAGCTTCTAACGTTGCAGATTCTGCAAATTGCTCACTCAACTTCGCCGTTAGCGTTGCCATCTTCTCACCGAATGAAATGCCGTCGTCTAGTTCTTCAGTAGCGCCAACGTAACGCCCCGGAGTTAACACAAAATCATGCTTAGTAATTTCTTCTAGCGTCGCTGATTTACAAAAACCTGCTTGGTCTTCGTAAGCGATACCATTCACTTCCACGCCTGTTTTCCAAGCATGGTAAAGGTCGGCGACTTTTTCGATATCATCACGAGTAAAGTCACGTAGAACACGGTCTTTCATATAGCCAAGGTTACGCGCATCAATAAACAACACTTCACCTTTGCGATCACGCAGTTTACGACCCGCTTTATCAGTGCGAGCTGTTTTATTCTTGGTTAAGAACCAAATACATGCAGGGATCTGGGTGTTGGTAAATAACTGACCCGGTAGTGCGACCATACATTCAACCAAATCATTCTCGATTAATGCCTGACGAATAGTACCTTCGTTGTTGGTGGTTGAACTCATAGAACCGTTAGCTAATAACAGCGCTTGAGAGCCATCAGCAGATAGGTGATGAAGCATGTGCTGCATCCACGCAAAGTTAGCGTTACCTGCTGGCGGTTGACCGTACTTAAAGCGAGGGTCGTTATCATCAACACCCGTATTCCACTCTTTCATATTGAATGGTGGATTAGCCATGATGAAGTCGGCCCGTAAATCAGGGTGCTGAACGTTAGTGTAGGTACTGGCTGGCTCTTTACCGAAGTCATAATCCAAACCACGGATCGCCATGTTCATCGCCGCTAGCTGCCATGTAGTGTGGTTGTATTCCTGACCGTAAATAGAGATCTTCTGTTTTTGTGTTAGCGGATCGATTTCTTTTTGGTTCGCTCTGCGCTCGATAAACTTGTCTGATTGCACAAAGAAACCACCAGAACCCATTGCAGGGTCATACACACGACCTTCAAATGGCTCAATCATTTCCACAATCATAGAAACAATTGAGGCCGGAGTGTAGAAAGCGCCTCCGCGTTTTCCCTCAGCTAAAGCGAACTGACCAAGCATGTATTCGTATACGTGACCAAGGATATCTTTGCTATTTAGCGACTTGTGATCGAACGGAATGGTGGCAATCAGGTTGATTAGCTCGTTCAGTTTAGACTGGTCAATTTTCAACCCCGAGTAAAGCTTGTTAAGCACGCCTTTAAGCTTTTGGTTATCACGCTCAATGCCTTCCAAGGCATTATCAATTAGGTGACCAACAGAAGTGATTTTCTTCACCTTACCGTCAATCTCAAGATCAGCACCACCAATCACAAGAGGGCCGTTGTCTTGTAGGAACTGCCAGCGAGATTCGGTAGGTAGCCAGAATACGTTCTTCTCGGTGTAGAAATCACGTTGTTCAAGCTCAATGGCAATCTCTTGCGCTAATTCTTCCTCTGAGAAGTCAGCCGGATCTAAGTAGTATTCGTGCTCTGGGTTTGCAAGGTCTGCTTTGATTTCTTCCTGACGCAATTTGAAGGCATCAGAAACGTATTTAACGAAGATTAAGCCAAGTACCGCGTGTTTGTATTGCGCAGCATCTAACGTTGAGCGTAGTTTGTCTGCGGCATTCCACAGCTTACCTTCAAGCTCTTTTAGGAATTGTTGTTCTGCTTGTTTCATGGTGGTTTTCTTAATTACGAAATATTACGCATATTCTACCAGTAATTACATGGTTTTCATTCATTTCTGCCTTACTTAACAATGAATTTATGACATGAGGAGCACATTATGAGTGCTTGGAATAAAGGTAAAAGAGTTGGGCAAAAGAAAGCGTTTAAATTGGAGGATATTTGGCGCATCCGAATTCGCCTAGAGCTTGAAGAACGCTTATTTGAGTTAGCGTTATTTAACTTGGCTATCGACAGTAAATTAAGGTCGTGTGATTTACGAAACTTAAAAGTTCAAGACGTTAGTCGTAGTGGTTGCGTGATGTCTCGAACCATTGTTAAACAGCAGAAAACTCAGCAAGAAGTTCATTTTGAAATCACACCAAAAACGCAACAAACGCTGTCACAATGGATCATTCAAAATGCGTTGACACCAACAGACTTCCGATTTCGTACCATTACTACACCACACTGGTGAATCGTTGGGTGACTGATATTGGGTTAGATAAAACCCAATATGGCACACATTCCTTACGTCGAACTAAAGCTTCTTTGATCTACGCCAAAACCAAGAATCTTCGCGCTATTCAGTTACTTCTGGGTCATGCTAAGCTCGAAAGTACGATTGAATACCTTGGTGTCGAGATTGAAGATGCACTAAGGATTTCAGAGAGTTGTGAGACGTGAGAAACCACCATGCAATGTCCAGAATGTGAGAACTATTTAGCTTATTGCATCAGAGCAATAAGCTAAATAACCGTCTAAAGCGGATAGTCTTGAACAAGGTCAGTGTAGGTACCGACTCTTAAGTTATTTTTTGGTACTCCAATCTGTTGCAGTATAGAGCTGTGTGCCAATACTTCTTCTTGACTATATGAGTAACACTGCCAATAAGCATCAGGAAACTCATCCACAATACGTGAAAAATAGGGAAGGTCTATATTATTCAGTGAATGACCAATCACAGTAATCGACGATATATTGTCAATTTTATTAAGCCAAGGGGTAAGATTGCTCGTAATAATGTCGTTGACTGGTTTCTGAAGTACCTCTAATACTTTGCGACCATAATTGATCGTTTCCGTATAGTAACTGTCCTCTTCAGCTATGGCGCGAACCACTGTTTCTGTATGGCCAAAAATCAAGCTGCTCGATTGCCCCAAGCTACCATGAATGTGATTAACATTTGTCTCAGGAACAGCGTAGGTCTGTTGCAATGTAGGTGTGTAGTTAAAGCTGATAAACTGCGCCTGATCTGGGAACACCATTTGTTGCGCTAATTTATTCAGGCTTATTCCTTTGAGCCATTCTGTAAAACTATCAGTGATATCATCAATAATCTCACGACTAAAGTTGTCTACAGCATCTTCAAGACCATACATTTGCTGAGTTGGAAATTCATCTCCAGAAAAATCCATAAAATCATTTTCTTCTATCAAAATGGACTCATCAAATTGCCCAAGTACATTTTCAAAGTCACTCCACAATTCTTCCTCTTGCAAACCATACGAGAAATAGTGCTCAATCTGATCCAGATATCCCTTGTATTGCTTGTAAAAGTCTCTGTAGCTTGTAGGTAATTTGTGCCACATGTCAAAGCCATTACCGATGATAAACAAATGATTTGAACTCACAAAATATTCCTCTATTTTTTAGATGGTTATATTTTATGTTGGCATATAAAATCAAGTCTAGAGTTCCTGATAAGCAGAATAAGGTGAACCACTATTTTGCTTAAAATATCAGAAGATTAGTGCATCGATAAGTTAGCTATTCAAGCATATCCATTAAATATGAAGGAAGAGGGTTTTGCGCATAAGCTCTAAGGCGCTTTTGTCCCAATCCAGAAAAAGCATCGTTGATAGACTATTTATCAACGATGTCTCACTTCTTCTCTATGATCTCTATAAGCATCGGTGAAAGAGACCTAAATCCGGCCATTGTTTCAACCATTTTTTAGCGAGATTACTCCTATTACTTAAAGTTCTTGGACTCACTTCTGGAACCGAATATTGCGATAAGTGCTTATGGAAACGCGATAGCGATATATCGTCATTCATTCTTATATGCCAGTGATAACAAATTCCCATCAAAAGGCGTTCCAAGCTTTCAAGACTCATTGTTAGGTTTTCTGTCAGTGTCTGATAGACATATTCTTTTGATTTTACTAATCCAGCTAAACGAAGTCGTTCAGATAGTGGAAGCTCAGAAAAACCATGAATTATGAGCGGTTCACCTAACCGAAGCATGACTGGAGGCTTAAGCCAAGCTGAAGTGTCGATCTTAAGAAGTTTTGGAATATTGAGCGCAATATTAAAATGTTTTCTATTTAAACGATCAAGGTATCGTTCGTCCAGTTGGTTCACCGTTCCAAAATACTCTTCGAGCAACGTTAATGGTTCTGGAATAACATCTGTCTCGTACGCCCAATAGGGTAATCCAATAGGGTCAGATTTAAACAACTGTAGTATTCTTTCGTATAAAGAGATATCACAAACTAAATTACCTCTTGAGCCATTAATATGAGACCAAGCTTTCTGAAAGTCATCACGTTTCGGAAAACATTTTTTCAGTGCATCACGACATTCTCGAAGCTCCATTGACCATGACAGGTGATGTAACCTACTCAGGTAGAACATAATATAGTGACTTAAAACCATCTTTCTCACCAACCCAGAGTCAAGATGGCTGAAAGGATCATGGGTGTTATTTTGTGAATAATCACTATCAAGGGGACGAATAAATCGGATTAGTGCACTTTGGCGCTTAAACAATTGATCAAGTTGATTTTTGATGGGGTTCGCATCACGTACCGTATACAGGTATTCTCGCGGTACCATATCACGACTGTGCTTCACAAAATTCTGGGGAGTGATCCTCTTACAATAACAAAGAATCGCTTGTAGTGTACTATCCCACTGGCTGTATTTTTTTCCATTTAGAAGTGCAAATTGCGCCTTGTCTAAAGGGTCATTCCCCAAAGAAAGTTCACGGGCAATCTCTAGTATATGTCGATGAACACCTTCATGTTTTTCTTTAAAATACCCATGTGCATATAAGCGGCAAGATGTAGAACCATCAGAATTGTGTTTGTCATAAAACGACACCAGATGTGAGGTTAACTTTCGTTTCCGCTCAAGGTCGCACAATGCTTTCAGTGTGGGATGAATTACGTCAATCTCATTGTCAAAAGAGCGGTTCATATCTAGTTGCTTACGCACAATGTAGTAAGCATTTAGCATGTTCTCTGGTGATAATATTGTTCGTTTTGAATTAGTTAGCAACTCCCATGACCAATGGGGGGCGTTATGAGTAATGCAATAAAGATTACCAACTACTTTGCCAGTATCTCGTCCTAGAAGAGGCTGAAGCTTTAATATGATTTCTCCGATATCTACACTAGGAAGGTATGCTTGATTAATCAAAGATGAAGCATAAATACGTCTGGTGGCGTCTATATGATTTAAGCTTATCTCAAACTCATCTAAGCCTTCACGATCTTCTTCCCTGCCTAACATCAAATTATAAGATATACCCGTTTCAAACCAGCGCCTTAGCGTAGCCTCTGCTGTACTGCACAATAATTTCATATATCACCTCATCGTTATCGCAAATTGCAGAAAATAGCAATACCACGCATCAAATTATTAATTCTATAAAAATAGCTCTAGATTTTTTTTGATATGAGTAAACTTGCCATAAAGCCTTAACACGCTCAATTGGAATCAGTACACACAATAATGAAAGAGGGATTAGAACATGAGCAACTTAGAAAAATTTCAAGTCAACGATTCAGGTGACTCCACAACTATGATGCAGCTTGGATGTGCGGTTGGAGCATATGCAATGCTAAAAACGCTAGAGCCAGCGTTGTCGGATGGTACTCGACATGGTTCTTCATTATGCGCGAGTCAATTACAACAGTTACCTCAGATTAGACAGCAACTAACATCAGAAATCGAAAAATCGTTGGGCAAACTGGGGCTTTCCGTCAGCCTATCCACATCAAACTCTCAAACTGCCTATATCGAGCAGAACAATCGGTAAGGATAACATCATTTATCACTGGTAATAAATGGAGCTTAAAAATCGAGTTTCCTATAACTACGCTAAAAAAACCAAGAACTTATGCGCTACCCAATTTCTTCTTGGTCATGCTAAGTTAGAAAGAATGATTGAAGATACGCTAAGGATTTCAGATCGTTGTGACACTTAAATTAACAATACGTCATACTTATTAAGTGAATAAGTTCGCTGTTAAATCGAAGGAAATAATTTATGAGCATCAATGACATCTCATCTCAAATAGAATCAACAATTGAAGAGTTAACAGAACAAGCAGAAAATTTAAAAGAAAATGCAGAGGCAACGATTGGCTACGCACAGCATATCAATAATGAGGTAGTTAATCGCTATGATCATTATGTTCCATTAGATGATCAACCATATGGTGAGGAATTAGTTCGAACTGATGACATGATTGAGGAAATAGAGTCAGTCATTGCAGATCTAGAACAAGCAAGGGAAGAAGAAGATCTGAGTAAAGCCATTGCAATAGTTAAAAATGCTGAAGATGTCATTAATGAGCATCAGGATACTTTCGAGGACTGCTTCAGCGAAGCTTTTATTCAAGAGGCAAAAAAAGAAACCAGTGATGACTGGGATGATGTACGCGACGAGAGTGACTGGGATGAGGATGATTAATTAACATCTTGCGTTGACCATACAATTATCCCTCGTGTTCTAATCAACATGATTTTGATGGGACAAAAGACTAGCTCGCTTTTGTCCCGATATTGGGTTAGATAAAGCCCAATATGACAAACATTCCCAACATCAAACAAAAGCTTCTTTGAAGTATGCTAACACCAAGAATTTTCGCGCTATTCAATTACTTCGGGGTCATGATAAGCTCGCAAAAAAGATTGAATACCTTAGCGTCGAGATTGAAGATGCACTAAGGGTTTCAGATAGTTGTGATACATGAGGAACCAACATGCAATGCCCTGAATGTGAAGACCACTTTGGTTGGGATTGGATTGAAAACGAATGCATTGAGCCAAACGAAGAGTTTGGTTGCCCAAGTTGTGATGTGACACTGCGTTACACCATTGATGAAGGCACTTATTATGGCGCTCAGCACAAGACCGTTGAGGTTGTTGATGAGTAACAAAACAGAAGCTCTACTTGTTGAATCAGCTAAGCAGTCACTGAATAAGATATTAGAGAAATCAAACATATCGAAATGGATAAAAATCGACCAAACACCTAGAAATGTAAGCAAATCAAAGAACCATCCTAGTTACATTGACGCTTATGGTTGTGTGAAGTTTGAATCCTCAGATAACGTCTGGAATTTATTAGGCATTTCCATTTATGTTGAGAAGGGCAATACAGGAAAACCCGATAGAACAAATCCTAGAGAGATTCAATTCCGACTTATATCAGGTGGTGTTGGCGGTGTGAATGGTACAGACGGTTCTAGAGAAAAAGCCACTTTACATCAACGCTGCAAAAAAGCGTTCATGGATGAAATTTGTCATCGTTCAGGTGGCAAAGCTACCATTGCTCAAGGTAATAAAAATGGCGTTTACTGTACTGAAGACAATTCTATCGTAGTTGCCAATTGTATTGCAGAGATTATGTCTGAGGGAAAAAAACAACTTTTTGCGGCATATGATGAAAGCAATATAGAAGTAAAATCACGAGCCTATTTAAATCACGAAGAGTTTTTAAACGAAGCTTTTTCTACTGATACCACGAACAAAAACGTGATTGGTGTTTTGCACCCTGAAAAAGAAACTGTTTCGGTCACCCTATACAAGCGAGATCCACTTGTTGTCGCTGAAACACTGAGGCTTGCGAACGGGTACTGTGAACTTTGCGAAGTCAAGTCGCCATTCAAAACGAAATCAGGTCGTGATTACTTAGAAGTTCATCATGTTATCCCATTATCTAAACAAGGCAGTGATACTGTATCCAATACCATAGCGCTGTGCCCTAATTGCCATAGGATGCTGCACTTTGGAGATAACGCTGAAGAGATGATGGCTAAACTTAATAAAATTAAACGCTTAGATTGTTTTCAGTAAAAATTAAGCACACAAACTAAGCCTCAACACCGATATGTATAAACGAAGCGAGTAACTAACTCGCTTTTGTCCCGAAGCGACTTAAACATCCAAATAATCTTGGTATTAGTTTTTTGAGGGCTAATTGCTTCTAGCAAAATCAAACGCCTGACTCTGTGAAACTAATAATGGGGCAAAAACGCGTTACGAAGTGCTAGTTGCATGAAAACAGAGGTGGAAGACATGAGGTAGGATACTGATGCTTAGAGACTGTTTTAATTTTGATAAGTTATGCTCCGTAAGGTAGAACTATCGGTTTTACTCTATTAATGCACGTTCTATTATTTTGGGGCGCTGAGTTTTGCTCCTGCCGTCATGATCCCATTGCTGTCGTTATTGTTATACAGTGCGCAACTTTCCATTGATAAACAGCCACACTGAATACAACTCCCTAACTGAGTTTGAAGTTGCTTTAATTCATGCATTTTTTCTTCAAGCTTCTGATGCCAAATCGTAGACAGCTGTTCCCATTGTTCCTTTTTCACATTCTCATTTAATGGGATATGAGCTAAGGCTTGTTTGATTTCTTGTAGCGTTAAACCGACATTTTGCGCCGCTTTAATCACTGCTATACGGCGCAGTACAGAGCGTTTATAGCGACGCTGATTGCTCGCGGTTCTATAACTAATAATCAGTTCTTTTTGTTCGTAAAAATGTAACGTCGAAACACTGACTCCTGCGCGTTTCGCAACTTGTCCTACACTCAATTCCATGTGTTACTCGTCTAATTCGGTTTGAAACAACTATGCCATTGTTAGGGAAAGAAAACATAAAGAAGGGGGAAATGTTTGATGTCATCAAGAAAAAGAGCCACATAATGTGTGACTCTTTAGAAAAATTATGGCGTATCCGTTTTACTTTTTGTCTCGTCTTTCACTTGTTTTATGCAACAGCCACCAATACTGTCTTTTTTCGCTTTAATGGAAAGCTGGATGTATAAAAACACGACAAAAAACAGGAACAAAACTAGAGATATAACAACATAGAGTGGAAGTAGTTCGCTTGTGTCCATAAATACCGCCTAATTAAATGATAGTCGTTATCATTTAATATACGCGATAATGGCAAGAGTGCTATTTTGTTTTGACCTCAAAAATGCAAATAAAATAATCGCAGTATTAGCTTTTTAATATCGCAGTCAGATACATGTCTTTGGCGATTGGGATCAGGGACTGATCTTCTGTAATTTGCAAAGTAGCAAGTAACCCATTGAAAATAAGTTCGGCTTGTTTCGCTTTGTATGTTGGGTCTGTTATTCCTTCGTTTTGCAATAACTCATCTAACATTGTTAATCGTTTTTGTTTATAGCCGCTGCAAATTTGGCCGATATTAGGATCAATTTGATTAAATTCGCTGTAAGCCAATTGAAAATAGCAGCCATGAAAAGCATGTCGATTAAACAAGTCTAACAGTCCATCAAATCGGCTAGACAGCTTTTGCTCTAACGTTAGGGTGTTATCACTGTAAAGTAATTCCAGTTTTTCAATTGCTTGTTGGCTAAAGATTGCGAGCGCTTCGGCTATTAAATTCTCTTTTGAATTGAAGTACTTATAAATAGTTGCTTTTGATACACCTGTTGCTGACGTGATGTTGTCCATACTGGTGCCATGAAAACCATATTTAGAACATAACTCAATGGTTTTATTGATAATATTTATTTTCTTTTGTTCTTGTTTGGACATAAATAGCTACCTCAATCGTCATTGCTTTTTATTTTATCAAACTAAACTGTTTAGTTCAAAAATGTTGACAGGTGTTAAATTAACACATAAATTAAACCAAACCGTTTAGTTTAATTTTCTTTTTGGTAGGTAAATAATATGAATAATATAAACCAGCAGTCATCGGGTTGGGTTAAGACGTCTTTAAGCTATAAAACTGGCGTTTTCGGTGTTGTTTTACTTTTACTGTGGATCGGTATTTTTAAATTTACTCCCACAGAAGCAGCAGCAATAGAGCCATTAGTGAAAAACCACCCGCTTATGGGCTGGCTATATAGCATTTTATCTGTTCAGGGTGTTTCAAATTTAGTTGGTATCAGCGAAATCATCATTGCGGTTGGTTTGATTTACAGCTTCTTTAATCCCAAAGCTGGGGTGTTTTTCGGCGTTCTAGCGAGTGTCCTTTCAATTGTGACGTTAAGCTTTTTATTCACAACGCCTGATACATGGAAAATGGTTGATGGTGTTCCTACGACATCATTCTTTTTAGTGAAAGATATTTTATTCCTAGCGGTATCGTTACAAGTTGTTGAACACAATAAGAAATTACTTTCTCTGTAGTTAAAAGGAAATGAGTATGAAAACTGTATTTAAAACATCAATCTTAGCGGCTTTTATTTTCTTCTTTAACTCTATGGCATTGGCTAAAGATGGCGATTTTAAAGGCAATGTTAGCTTTGATACGATGAATGAGAATCAAGTATTAAGTTATCGTTATATGGAAGGAAAAACGGCAGAACGATCGCATTCAGGTGTGGTGTTTGAGCATAATGCCTCCACTTTATCATTTGAAGAAAAGTTACTGTCTGCTGCGGATAAATGATAACGAGATAAAAAAGCCGATCTGATGATCGGCTTTAATCGTGATGGATTAATTAAAACGGGCTTTTAGCCATACCATGCGGTGATCCGATGAAATATCTTTGCCCTTGCCTTTACCTATGCGCTCATCGTTCATCAGTAAATAGCCAGCTTCGTTCGGTGCTGGCCAGTACACACCAGAATCCACAATATTGAGATTACTTGATGGAATTGCGTGATCCACTTGTAAACCAAAGGTGCTGGTTAAACGATTTGGGTATGGGTTATCTTGGCGACATTCTCCACTTGGGAAGCAGTATTCAGCACCAAAGCTGGTTGGTACATAAGCGCCATTGGTCGCTTCTTGATTCACACGCTGATGCTTTAATAGGGTATCAATGGTTTCGATAAAGCCGTCACCTGCTTCAGGATCGGCATTAAGATCGCCGACAATCACAAACTTGGCGTTATCCGCGAGGCCGCCTTTATTACCTTTGTCATCGTAAATAAACTCAGCACCGTCGATGTAATCTGTCCAGAATTGGATTTCATCACGGTTTTTCAGTTTGTTATTTTCTGTCACAGTATCAAATACCGGTGGTGTTGGGTGTGACATGAGAATATGTACGACTTGATCACCAGAAGGTGTTGGAATAATCACTGGTGCATCAACATGGTTTTTCGATGATAAACGTAATTGTTGCCACTCAGCATCGCTATACCAATTATCTCCACAACTCATGCCGGCAGGGATTTTATTTTTTTCATCATCACAGTTGTTGATCACAGGCATGGTTGCTGTCGGTAAGTCTTTCCATTTGAAAGTTTGGAAAGTACGAGTGTTTTTATTATCAATTTTAAATTGAGACATGAGAGCAAACGCATACTGACCATGATATTGACCAAAGCCCCACGCATCATTTGGACCGCTATTTACTTTCCCGTCGTTATTCAGATCCAAGCCACTCATTAAACCTGTGTTTGTTGCATAGCTTTCGGTAAATGGATAGTGAATTGGTGATAGGGTGTCACCACCATCAATGCTATTTAGGCTTTGACCTACTGATAAGTAGTTATCTTGGAAACCCTTTAAGGCGGATAAGTCATCGCCTGTACCGTCGTTATTGTATTCTGCCAGTAAAATAATATCAGGGCGTTGGCTTTGAATAATGGCTGCAACGTTTCTGATTTGAATGATCTTTAGTGCTTTCGCTTTGTCATCAGCACTTAGCGTATTGGCAATAAAACCATCCACTAATGTTTGTTGTGCAGACAGTGTTGTTTGCATCTCATCCACAAGTTGTTCAAACGTAAAGCGGTCAAATGAAAGGTTAAACGTAGCAACAGAGACTTCACGAACAGGGATCACATCGTTGTCGCTTTCAAATACACAGCCTGTTAATAAAGCAGATGAAATCGCAACAGCAGCAAGAGTTTTAATTAGTTTCATTCAATCATCCATATTATTGATAGAAATAACGGCGGGGAATTGCCGTGCTGCATAGTAACGTTCTAGTGGTAAATAAATGTGACGTGAGCACGATTTAATGCAATTAACAGCAATCGTTTGCGTTGTTTTGTTGGTTTTTACGCTCAAGATCGCAAAATAAAATAAGGAGGACTGAGCCTCCTTATTTGAATATCAGCCAATCATGCTGCTATTTTTGCTTGATACAGTGTGGCAGGGCTTGCCAAGGTGATGATGGGTATAAGTCGGGGATTTGATGGCTTGTCCACCATTTAGCGACATAGGTTTTATCATTAAATACAACGGTATCGCCTTTTTGATAGGTATCATGTGGTTGCCATTGCTTATCGGCACATAGCGTGAGTGGCTCTGGTTTTATCATCCAATCAATCAGCTGTTTGTGATTAACGAAGCGAACTTCCGGTTTACTTAAGGCATAAGCGATGAATTGTGTGAGTACCGAACGGCGAGATGCTACGGTGGTTTCCGGCTTATCACCGTGTTCTTCACCGTTTAAGTAGCCATAGAAATCAGAGTGTAGTCCTAACACAAGAGGTGCTTTGTTCCCGGCAAGGCGTAGATCTAAATTGTACTTATATATGGCGAGCACATCATTGGCATTGAGACCTGCGGCAAAGTAGGTCGGTGTTGAGTAAAGGTTCCAGTCAAAGTTATCGCCTTTTCCTGATTGTGTATCAAACCAAGGTACGCGGGCCGAGATTTTGTCACGTAATGAATAGCTTAAGCCATAATCAGCAACGACATCATTCGGTGGCACAATCAGCGTATGTAGTGGAATTTCCCACAGCCCCGGATAATGATTGATGGCAGGTTTCCAGCCGCCATTAACCGCAACATCATGATCAGGGCTACCGTTATCTAAAGTGTAGGGCCAAAGGTTATTGGTACCATTTTGATCCCCCGAAATACCAGCAGGAAAGCTAACATCATAGCTAATACCATTATTGATAAGTGCGGTGAGTGAGTTGTCGTTATAAGTTAAAAATGGGGCACGATAACCATATACTTTCTCAACACCTATGCCGTCTTCTTGCTCTGAGGCCGTTAAAAAGCGGTTACAGGTTGCAATTTCACTGTCCCATTGCTCTGCTGTCATTGTCCCCGCACCATCATGTGGATGGCTTTCACTGTGGTTACCAATATCGTGACCTTGATATTTCATGAGTTTCCACAGGTTGGTGATCGCCTCATTGTCCCTTGCTGTGGCACAGTTAACAAAGAAACTGGCTGATAGCGGTTTTCCTGCATAAGTGTCATGACCTTGTGGGTTGCTATAAGACGCCAGCATGTCGACCACCCAAGCCAGTCCATCTTCAGTGACATTATCGTCAAAGCCGAAGCTGACAAACATGGGGGTCTTCTCTTTGGCTATCGGAGATTGCTGTGAGGGTGCAATGTTTACGTTAGCTGCCAAGGTTGGCATCGCTGTCAGCATTAAAGAGCCAGCAAGGATGATTTTATTGTTATAACGTCTGATCTTCGGGGGGAGGGTATGCTTCATTTCAATCCTTTCCATTTGATGTTATTGATTGGACGGAAATTAAGATACCGATGAAGTTTTATAAAAAGCGAATAGGGAAGCGATTTAAAGCTTTCTTTTACTAGCACGCTGACATTATGTGGTTTGCGCTTTCAGTGATCTTATGGTTTTTGTTGAGGTGACTCGTAAGTATTTTATTAGGGAATGCTTCATGCTTTTTGGTGTTAATGACTATTTCTTTGTTGAGTAAACATGAATAAAAACCTTCTTGACCTCAAGTTAGCTTGAGGAATTAAAGTGGCGACATACTTTAATAACAACAAGGAAATAACGTTATGAACGGATATGTAGAACACATCAATATTCAACTTAAAAAACCAGAGCAAACCATCCACTTTTTATTAACGGCGTTACCTAAATGGGCTGTACGTGGAGAAGGAAAACTGGATGATTGGTTTGGTAAACCGATCCATTGGTATCATATTGGTGATCAACACAGTTATATTGCCATTAGCTCGGGTGGTGTTGGGCAAGTGCCAGATTGGAAAGGTGATCAATCTGGTTTTAAGCATCTAGGTATTGTAGTAGAAAGTGTCGATTCAACTGTCGCAAGGCTTAAGAATGCAGGCTATGAATTAGATCATTGGTGCGGCGATCACCCTTATCGTCGTAGCGTCTATTTTATTGATGATAACAATCTAGAGATCGAGTTTATTGAATATCTGACAGATGATCTTGCTCGAAGAAATGATTACAGCCAGTAAATGAAAAATAGTATCGGTAAAAAAGGAGAGAACGGTTATCTCTCCTTTGTTGATATTGGCTCTTTTTCAGGCTTATAAGTAAACCTTGCCACGTAGATATAGTACTGCCGATCCAGAAATGATAATTCGATCATCTTCGATCATTTTACAGTGTAAAACGCCACCACGTTGTGAGGCTTGATAAGCGGTTAATTCACGTTTATCGAGCTGCTGTGCCCAATATGGAGCAAGTGCAGTATGAATAGATCCGGTTACAGGATCTTCATAACCCCCATTAGCGGGCCAGAAGTAACGAGATACAAAATCGTATTGGGATGATTGTGCTGTTACTACAATATCGTGAGGCGCTAACTGTTTAAGTAGCTCCGAATCGCAGACAATATCGTGTACTGCTTGCTCGTTCGGTAATACTGCTATGTAGGCTTGGCGATTTTGTAACACCTTGATAGGCGCAATAGATAAACCCTTGAGTAAGGTGGCTGGTGGTTCAACTTCTTCACCGGGCTGGCAAGGAAAATTCATTTCAATGTTGCCATCATGGTTTTGTTCAACTGTCAGTGTGCCAACGTGCTCAGTGGTAAAGGTAATTTCGCCTTTAAGCTGATAAAACTGATACAGAACAAAGGCAGATGCGAGCGTAGCATGACCACAAAAATCAATTTCTGTGAGTGGTGAAAACCAACGAATCGCGTAGGTATTATCGCCTGTTGGTTTAATAAAAGCTGTTTCAGACAGATTATTTTCAGCAGCAATACGCTGCATTAATGAGGCATCTGGAAAAGTGGTAACTGGCATGATTGCCGCCGAGTTACCTTTGAAGTGTTGGTCGGTAAAAGCATCGACAACGAAAATATCCATATCGTATTTGTCCCTGAAATGAATTACGAATTAACGAGTATATCGTGGCGAATTAATTTTTTGTTAAGTTTGAATAAAATATCACGCTCTTCATCGCTTAATGGGGCGAAGAAATCGTGATTGATATTGGCGACACATTGCGTTGCTTTTTGTGCGATGTCGTGACCTTTTTCAGTGATCACCAGATAGCGTGCTTTCTTATTTTGCTCTGATTTCTTAACGGTAATTAACTCACGTTTAATGCAGTTATCGATTAAGCGTTTGGTGACTGAGCGTTCACGATGGAGCGCATCAGAAACCGCTTGTTGCGGCACTTCACCTAAATGACTCAGTACACGTAATGCGCCTAACATTTCTAACGTAATATCAAATTCAGTGGCTAACGCAGAAGTAGCAAGGCTGCGAAACTGTTTGTAAGCCAGTCCCATAGTAAAAGACAGGCTTTCATTGAGTGCTGGAATATCAGTGTAATTCTGTGACATAACGTTGCTTCGTTGTTGTAAGAAAATAAAACAGTGCCAATATACCTAAAGTACAGCTAAGTTCCCATCCACGAAGAAAAGTGTTACTTAATCCTAACTCACTGTTCGACATATAAAGCTGAATGGGCAACATGGTAGCCAGTAATATATCGGCGTGCAGTTCTTGATGCGGACCTTGATCATGGTAAATTTTATGGGTAATGGCATAGATAAGCGCAAATAGCCCTAAGCCGTAAAGAATAATGTTATTTTGATAGCCCGCGATAAATAGCATAAATACCGCAGCAATGGCACATCCACCTACTTGGGTAATAAAGCGTGATTTCACCACGTTTAAATATGCTTTTCGGCTGGTTTGTGTGGCTGCTGCAATCACAGGCACCATACAAAATGCACCAGAAACCAGATCGACAATCATTAGAAAGCCAAGTCCCAAGCCAATTAAGCTGACTGATATTAAACGCTGTTTAGCAGTAACGGGCGTTGATTTTGGTTTGCCCAATCCTGCCTTTGGCTTAGGTGGCAATAGCCATAAAAACAGTTTGGTAACGCAGATACTCACCACTATCGCGAGTCCCACTTCGTGTAAACGCTGCGGCATATCCATAGTGGTATGTAGTGCAAAGACAACATTTAAAATCCAGTTAATGGTTGGCATAAACAGTGCGCCCACTTTAGCTGGAGAATCTGCCCGTTTTCTTAATTGATCGAAGAGTACGATACTGATCGTCCAAATAATGAAAGGGTGATCACTAAAAACTTCAGATACGAAAACCGCACTGTAAGCCGATAGCAATACTAAGGCGAAGGTTTTGCTTAATCCTTTCCAACTGTAGTCTTTTACTTTCGTGGCGATGATGATCGGAAATAAAGCAAAATAGACATGTGAATCTACATGGAAAAGTTTTCCGAACATCATACAGATACACACAATCAAGCTAGTGCGTAGTGCATCTGTACTGATTAACTGTTTCATACTTCACTTACCTGAGATTATCGCTTAGTAGATGTAGCGGAATAGGGCAATGACATGGATCCAAGCACTACTGATTACATCTAAAATAGGATTACCATTGAGCACGATAACACTCGCGCGAGAGCCCGAAATCACGTCTTGCTGCGGTACGTTGACTGCGATGCGAGTACGGATTTTTTGTTGTTCGCGGATCCAACGTGAATCGTTACTGACCGTTGATAATTGTGTTAATGGGTTGCTAGCATCAAACACGGCGCGATCTTGGTTTTCTATTTCACCTTCAAATACACGTCCTGGTTGGGAATCAAAACTGATCAATACATGATTTTCAGGTTGTAAATGGGCAATGCCTTTTTCGTTAAAATCAGCGCTTAACCAGCTATTCTTTTCATTCACAAGAAAAAGGATAGGGGTACCTTCATTCACATAAGTCCCTGCATCTAATTGTAAATTGCTCACCGTCCCCGCTGTTTTTGCCACAACCGTAGTATTAGATAAATCCCACTCAGCACGTGCCAATTTAGCTTGTGCTAGTTCAACGGCTGCGGTGTTTTTCTTACCTGATAATGTCGCTTTAATTTTCAATACATCTGCTTGCGCTGCTGAAATGGCGCTTTTCGCTACCTCGGCAGCACTGATTGCATCATCTAACTCTTGGCGAGTGGTCAAGCCTTTATGGCTCAAGGTTTGATAGCGATTTAGCTTGGTCTGCGCATTTTTCCATAAGGTTTTTTTCTGCAATACCACTTGCTCTGCTGCTGCAAGTTGTTGCCATGTGCCAGCATTGGCTTCTTTGGCTTGCTGTAATTCCGCTTTTGCTTGTTCAACGGCAATTTGATAAGGCTTTGCATCAATAGAAAATAAAGGCTGATTGGCGCTAACGTGTTGACCATTAATGACATCGACATGCGTGATATTGCCAGAGACTTCAGGGGCAATATTAACCACCGATTTATACAAGGTGGCTTGTGTGGTAAATGGCGATACGTTATCTGAAATTAATAAAAATGCAGAGAAGGCAAGTGCAAAACCAATGACGCTATATAGCATGATGGCGTAAATGTTTTTCTTCATTATTGTTACCCATACAACAAAATACAGAGTGATGATATTCTCACTTTGTTGTATCTGCAACATAAAATTTGATGTCAGTATCGATAAATAGATCGAGAGTGTCGACGTTATTGCGAGTAAGAGAAATAAATGACGAGAAAAATGGAACTTAACTAGATGAAAATAATGATATTGTTAGAAAATGCTGTTTTTTTAGATGATAAATTTGCCTATTTGGCGATTATCGACCATATTTAATTTAACCTGTATTGAGATAGTTACTCGAGCTTACGGAGGATTGAAGCTGATTTCATAGACTCACGGGTACAGGTATCAGTGATTATTAATAGACCTCTTTGACCCGTTGTTAGTAATCACTCAGTTGCATCGCGCAACATGTGAAAAGTAGACAAAGCAACACAGTAAAAAGCAACATCGTAAGAGCTACGCATGTAAAAGCTTCTAAGTGAAAACTTAGTTGTTAACAATTTGGTAAGTGACACCTTTTAAAAATTTGCTTCTTCGCCAATAAATAGCGGTTCGAACCTTCTATGTCGAACACGGCAAGCTCAACGTAATGAGTGGCGAAGCGTAACAGTATTGGTGTGCCGAGTAAGTACACTGATAGCAACACCAAGCCGCACTGCAATAGTGCGGCTTTTTACGTTTTGGGGATTTATTAATATTTTCGAAAATAGTAATGATTATTACGTATTTCTATTGAAAAACTTAATGTGTTGAAAAATAAAGGTAATATTGTGTTATCCACAAATTTAGTGGGTAACTCTGTGCGGTGAATTTAGCGGTTGGTTGTTTTTTCGCCATTTAACATAAGGGGTGACGTATTGTTAAATGGCGCAATATTAGTCGGCGTTAATTTCTTGTCTAGGGGCGCTTAATATACGTGTTGCGCTGATCATAAAGAGAGGTTGTGATGGCCGTGTAACGCTTTTGTTTTTAGGTAATCTTCGTTGTCTTGTTTGATGTGTACCTGAGTGTTAACCACATCCATGATCTCAATGCCATGTTGTTGAAGCTCATTGACTTTCTTTGGATTGTTAGTGATTAAACGGATCTTGTTTATGCCTAATGCCATTAATGCTTTTGCAGCTTCACTAAAATCGCGTAGATCATCTGCGAAACCTAAATGGTTATTGGCTTCATAGGTATTCATGCCTTGGCTTTGTAAGTGATAGGCATCGATTTTATTGTATAAACCAATGCCACGTCCTTCTTGACGTAGATACAAAATGATCCCACCGAATTGATGCATTTTTTCTATTGTTTCATTGAGCTGCTCGCCACAATCACAGCGCGAAGAATGAAAGACATCACCGGTTAAGCATTCTGAATGTAAGCGAACTAAAGGGGCGGTTGTGGTATCTGCTTGTTTAAAAATAATTGCGACATGCTCTTTACCTGAATTAAAGCCATGAAACGACAATAACTCCGCTGGGATCTGACTTTTTTGCCCGATTTTAAAAGGCACTCGGGCTCTTACCGTGATCATAATATTCCTAGTAATTCTGTTTGAGTTCATTGCTTTAGAAAGGCAATGGCTATGATGAAGTAGGGTATCATAGCCATCATGACGGGTGAAAATATAAGGAAATTAAGGCTCGATTTCCGCTAGCACGTTGATCATTTCTAGTGCACTTAATGCCGCTTCTGCACCTTTATTCCCCATTTTTGTTCCTGCACGTTCAATGGCTTGTTCGATAGAATCCACAGTAAGGACACCGAACGCGACTGGAATTTGATGTTCTAACGCAATTTGCGCTAAACCTTTATTACATTCACCTGCAACATATTCAAAATGTGGAGTACCGCCACGGATCACTGAGCCTAAAGCGATAATGGCATCATAACTGCCTTTTTTTGCCAGTTGTTGCGCCAGTAAAGGTAGCTCGTATGCTCCAGGGCAACGTACAACGGTAATATTACTTTCTTTAACAAGGCCTTGGCGTTGTAGGGCATCCAATGCACCAGACAATAGGCTGTCATTGATAAAACTATTGAAACGAGAAACGATGATCGCGACATTGGCGTGGGGTGCTGTGATCGCACCTTCAATAATATTCATGGAGCTTCCTAAGTGTATTTGTAAAAAAGAATGATGAATCAATAATATCTAAGTGTTTACTAGTTACAAATATATTCCACAACCTCAAGATCAAATCCTGATAAAGAACGATATTGTTGGCTCTGAGAAGACAGTAAACGAATTTTGCGTAGCCCTAATTCAGACAGAATTTGCGATCCTAAACCAATTTGTCGGGATTGCGGTGTGATAGGTAAAGGTGAACTCGCTTGGTGCTCTGAATCTAAGTGGTTTATTTGATTTAGGATCATCGCTGAGGGCTCAATTTGGCTGATGATCACTAATACGCCACCGTCGGCTTGAATGCGCTGCATGGCCGCTTGTAGAGACCATTGCGTTGCGCCAGTATGCAAAATATCTTTCAGTGTATCTTTAACATGGACACGGACTAAGGTCTCACTATCAGGGTTTATATCACCTTTACATAATGCGTAATGCAGTTGGTTATCAATGGTGTCACGGTAGGTGATTAAGTTAAAAACGCCATACTCAGTGCATAATTCACTTTCTGATAAACGTTCAATATGACTTTCTCGTTGGGTACGATACTCAATTAAATCAGCAATCGTTCCCAGTTTTAAACCGTGTTTTTGAGCAAAGACTTCGAGTTGAGGTCGGCGTGCCATCGTGCCGTCTTCATTAAGAATTTCCACAATAACACTAGAGGCTTCAAGCCCAGCTAAACGTGCAACATCACAGCCAGCTTCAGTGTGACCGGCACGAATTAATACGCCACCATCTTGTGCCATTAAGGGAAAAATATGACCTGGCATCACAATATCATTAGCACTGGCATTTGGCGCAATGGCGGCTTGTACTGTTTTCGCACGATCATAGGCAGAGATCCCGGTCGTAACATCGGTGGCGGCTTCTATTGAAACGGTAAATGCAGTTGAGAACTTATCGTGATTATTTTGCACCATAAGCGGTAAATTTAAGGTCTGGCAGCGATCTTTGGTTAACGTTAAGCAGATCAACCCGCGCCCATGAGTCGCCATGAAATTAATCGCTTCAGGGGTGATCATGTCAGCGGCGATGATCAAATCGCCTTCATTTTCGCGATTTTCATCATCCATTAAGATCACCATTTTACCCAGACGGATATCATTAATGATTTCTTGGGCGCTACTTAAAGTCATAACAGGTCCTTTTTTATCAACAGCGTAAGTGAGTTATACGATAAAGCCGTGCTTCTCTAATATAGACATAGAGACGTTAGTGTTTTTTTTAGATTCTTGTTTATCAATGCTGATTAATCGTTCGAGGTAGCGCGCCATCATGTCGGCTTCAATATTGACCTTTTGACCAACGGTGGCATTGGCAAGTGTCGTGTTAGCTAACGTATGAGGGACTATGGTTAATTTAATGACATTCTGATACACAGCGTTGACGGTTAAACTGGTTCCATCAACGCAAACTGAACCTTTCTCGGAAACGAATTTCTTTAGGTGAATAGGCACGGTTATCCACATATCAAGGGTGCGACCTTTTCGCTTTAACTCAATAATGTCGCCAATACCATCAACATGCCCAGAAACGATATGACCACCAAAGCGTGTGGTGGGTAACATGGCTTTTTCTAAATTGATTTTTTGTCCGACGTGGTAACTGTGAAAAGCGGTACGCTTTAATGTCTCTGTTGAAAGATCGGCAACAAATCCAGTTGGCGTTAATTTAGATACGGTTAAACAAACGCCATTGCTAGCAATGCTATCGCCAAGTTTTACATCCGAAATATCAAGCCGATTGGTATTGATAACCATTGAAATATCGTCGTTATTACGAATAATGGCGCTGATATTTCCCACTGCTTCTATTATTCCTGTAAACATACTATCCCTATAAAAAACTCTATTTATCAGGCATAAGCCAGCAGTTACCCAATAAATAGAGTAAAAATAATGATTAATGACTGATTGAGATAAAAACCATAAATAATGAGCTGAATGATTTTTAACTACATATAACTAAACGCATCAGAATACATTTTTCCGACATTGGCTTTTTTCTCTGTGGTAAAAATATCTTTCGCACTTCGGCTCATACCGAATGGGCCACAAACATAGATATCAAAGTCAGATAAGTCGGCAAAATCATCCATTACAGCATCAATAACATTGCCAATTTTGCCGTCCCATTCTGTGTGTTCATGCTCGACAACGGGCACATATTTCACATTGGGAAACTGGGCAGCTAATGATTTAAGTTGTTGATCTGCATAAAGCAATTGATGGTTATTTACCCCCCAGTAAAGGTAAATAGGTTGTGATAACTGCTTATAAACACAATGATGAAGAATGCTATTGATGTACGATAGGCCTGTGCCGCCAGCGATTAGCAGTAGTGGCGATTCACTGTCATCACGTAACCAAGCATCACCATGTGGCGCATCGATCTTAAACTCGGTTTGATGAATAAACGCATCGATAAAATGCGAAATTGCTTCTATAGCTGATTCTTTGATTGAGCCACCAACATGCAATTCAATTAATTCATTACAGGTTGGACTGTTAGCAATAGAAAAAGGTAGCTGTTTATTATTCAAATAGACAATAGCGTATTGACCGGCTTTGAATTGAAAGCATTGGTCTGGTTTGATAAACATCTTAAAAACATGGCTATCAGATGCTTCAATTTTTATTATTTTGCAATTAAAAATCATCATTCAGTCCTGTTGCTTATTTCAAGCTGGTCGCCATCGATAATGAACAGCCTTTTTGTTCACGGGTATTTAAACGGCGAACAATTTCAACGGTTGTTCCTTGGAAGAGATCCGGCTCTTTGATGTTGTGCACAATGCCAATGTCGTCCGTTACAATAAAGGTTGGATAACTCGTCGAGGAGGCATCCATGTAACTCATTAAGCCTTCTTGACCATCTTCAACTGGCATCATGGTGACAGGATCAAGTGCACGGGCATATACCCAAGGCGGAACATGCTTACGTTGACGGTTATCTTCAAAGAAACAAGTGTTTAGCTCTACTTGGTTGAAGGTGTCACGAATCTGGCTTTCATGGAAAAGGTTGAATGTTTCCATTAATAGCTGATTGAAATCTTGACGATTAAGCGCTTCTTTTTGCTTGGTTTTCCAGCCACCACCAGTGATGATGAACATGTGAGCGCCAGCATTAAATTCAATGTTATGCTCTTTCATATAAAGCGCTAACAGATAAATAAAGTACGGAGGGCCAATAAGACAAATACCTTTGCCTTTACGTTGGATCGCTTTTAATGAGGCGATGGTTTGCTCAAAATCAATTTCATCTTCGTTGACTGTAAATGTCGTTGGGTATAACAGCTCAACGAGACTCATGACATATTTGAACCAAACGTTTTTGGCACTGAAGCGATCTGGTCCCATATTCACCAACTCTAGTTGGTGTTCATGAAACTCACCTAAGTACTTCATGCCGTAATTCACAGAGCCCAGTAAACGTTCGATACTTTGGCGATCACGGGCAATATGGCTTTTAATTCCGCTGGTGCCGCTACTGGTGAACCAATTTTCAATATTGGTTTCATCGGCAGTATGTAGCTTGGCGTATTTGAACATCGAGGTTGGAAATACAGGAATATCATCGATAGATGTAATATTTTCATCCACACCTTGGACATTACAATAATAACGGTAATCTTCATTATTTTTATAATGGTAGTGGAATGATTCCATTATAAACTTTTGCTTTAATTTTTCTTGCTCATCAAAGGTTAAGGTAAGCGGTGATGATGAGAAAATAATATCATCGAGTTCTGAACTAACAAT
>NZ_SSMG01000180.1 GCF_009873615.1 Photobacterium lucens | reverse complement strand
TAGTAACAAGTTTTAATAATTAGATATTTGTGTAGTAAAGGAGTTTCCATGACGGAGCTATTAATAGGCTTGGTGATCACCATCGCTGTGGGCTATTACATTGTAAAAGGATATAAGGCTGCGGGTGTGTTATTAACCGCAGGTATTTCTCTATTAATTATTGCAGGTTTATTAGGGCATTCAGTTCTACCCGCTAAAGTAGCGTCAACGGGTAACTTATTCACTGATTCTCTTGAGTATGTGAAATACATGCTGCAGTACCGAGGCGGCGGCTTAGGTCTACAGATCATGTTACTTTGTGGTTTCGCTTCTTACATGACACACATTGGTGCTAACAATGTTGTTGTTAAACAATTCTCTAAACCACTGTCATGCATTAAATCACCGTATGTTTTGCTGGTTGCAGCTTACATCGTGGCATGTTTAATGTCGCTTGCCGTAAGTTCAGCAACAGGTCTTGGTGTGCTATTAATGGCAACCCTATTCCCAATGATGACAGCAATGGGTATTTCACGCCCAGCAGCGGCTGCAGTGTGTGCTTCTCCTGCAGCAATCATCTTATCACCAACATCTGGTGATGTTGTTGTTGCGGCTGAGAAATCAGGCTTACCACTACACGTGTTTGCAGTAGAAACCGTTCTTCCTGTTTCTATCTGTGCCATCATCGTAATGGCTGTAGCGGCTTTCTTCTGGAACAAATATCTTGATAAGAAAGACAACACCCCAATGGAGCGTGTTGATATTTCTGAAATGGAAGTGAATGCACCGGGTTACTACTCTATCCTACCGTTCCTACCAATTATTGGTGTATTCGTATTCAACGGTGAAACAATCCCTGGCTTGAAGCTAGATATTTACACCATCGTTGTTCTGTCTATTGCTATTGGTGCAATGGTTGATTTCTTAACTAACCGCCTAAACGGTAAGATCACCCTTGATAACCTAGAATCTTGCTACGCAGGTATGGGTGACGCATTTAAAGGCGTAGTGATGCTATTAGTGGCTGCGGGCGTGTTTGCACAAGGTCTAATGACGGTAGGTACTATCGATAACCTACTAGCACTTGCTGATAAAGCGGGTGCGGGCGGTATCGCGCTAATGCTATTACTAACAGCACTAACAGTAGCTGCTGCGATTGCAACGGGGTCAGGTAATGCACCATTCTATGCATTCGTTGAGCTTGCACCACAGCTTGCGGGTAAACTAGGCCTAAGCCCTGCTTTCCTTATTATCCCAATGCTGCAAGCATCGAACCTTGGTCGTACCATTTCACCAGTTTCTGGTGTTATCGTTGCGACATCAGGTATGGCGAAGATCAGCCCATTCGATGTGGTTAAACGTACGGTTGTTCCTGTGGTTTGTGGTCTAATCACTGTGATTTTAGGTACGCTAGTATTAGTGCCTATGTACGCATAAATATTGCAATAAACTCAATACGAAAGCCTGTTACCGATGTAACAGGCTTTTTTTATGAGCGTTAACACGGCAAAATAGCGCACCACTCTTTTTATAAGTGCTTTGAACGTGGATAAACAACAAGCTATTTTCCAAATCCTCAGTTTTGGTCCTCAGCGTGATGAGGCTTTTTCTGTTTACCTAAATGCAGAATCTCAACCTGATGACGCCCCTTTTCTTGTCACAAAAACATTACTCATAAGCGTCTTGCATCAATATTTAGCGCAAACCATTGATGACGACGATTTAGAACAATGGGCAAACTTGATCAACTTTCGTGACGATATTAACGGAGAGGCAATTGAAGACTGGCTATATGCGCTAGCCAATCAAGAGATGATGGGAAATGGCGATAAGAAAGCGAACATTGAACGTATGCTCGCTTTACTGAGTGATAGCGAATAAGGCGTGATTAACCTGCTCTTAGGGCTAAAATCGTCTCAATATCTAATGGCTGATCGTATTGGCTAAATGGCATTTCTTGCTTATCAACAGCTAAAATCGACATGCGATCTGCCAATTCATTACCCTCAATACCAACGTGACCATTCACATGATGAATTTGGATCTTACTTTTAACTGCCTGATAACGCTCAAACATAGGCTGAATTAAATCAAGGTTTTTGATCTCTCCTCCTGCTTTCTTCCAACCATTTTTCTGCCACGTGACTGCCCATTGCGTGATACATTGAATCGAGTATCGAGAATCACAAAAGATAGCAACAGTATGATTTTTTTCAATCATGCTTTGCGCCATGATTAAAGCCTGATTTAGGGCATTTAATTCCGCTGTGTTATTTGTGCCATTGGGGTTATATAAGCCAAACCACAACTCACTTAGTTGATTATTGTTATATACCGCAAGCCCAGATCCCGCTTTACCCGGATTAGGATCGCAACCACCGTCTGTAAAAATTTTAATTTGGGTTTCTACTGCCAATACTTGTTCAGCAGTCAGTGAGCCTTTACTGGTTGTTGGCTTTTTAACTGGGGCTTTTGTTGTTGATGTACGAGAATATGTCGGTGCTTTGTTACCAAAAGCGGCTTGTGCTTCTGCTTGCGTTGGAAAAGACTTATATTTTGCACCAGCAAATTTATCGACCTGTTGTTTGCAACTTACCCAATCAGTATAAATTCCCGGCGTTCGTCCTTGCCATACTACATAAAACTTTTTAGCCACATCGGTCTCCGGCATATATCATTGTGTATTCAGTTATATACTAACCTTGTCAGGTAACTTTTTCAGGTAACTTTTCAAGTATCAGAGCAGTTTTATTTTCGCCAACATCACTATTAAATGGAGAAAACAGTTGAGTAAAGAGATACGCGCAGATATTGCCCATGTTTTATCTCAAGTAGGTATAAACATTGAGCCACAAGATAATATTTCTACTGCCTTTTTTATGGTGCTATGTTGTGCGGGTGCTTTTCTATGCTACGTCATTGTGCGCTGGGGATTACTTAAAATCGTCAATGCTATGCTTAGGCGATCCCAAGCTACATCAGGACCAATTATTGTCAAACATGCGGTTTTTGAAAAATTATCTCTAACAATCCCAGCGATTGTTCTTAACTTATTAATCCCTTTAGTACTTGATAAGCATGCCATTTTAAGTGGGCTTTTCGATCGAATATTAAGCCTGTGGTTGCTTTTTGCACTAATCCGAAGCATCTATGCCTTACTTGATGCAGGCAACGATATTGCTGATGTGAAATTGATGAGCCGCGATTTACCTATTAAGAGCTTTGTTCAATTATTCAAATTGATCATTTTCTTAATTGGTTTCATTATTGCGATCTCTGTGCTCGCTGAACGTTCACCTATTTACTTCCTCAGTGGCTTAGGTGTGGCTACTGGTTTTATGCTGTTAATCTTCCGAGATACTATCTTAGGTTTTGTGGCAGGTATTCAATTATCAGCAAACCGTATGGTTAAAGTCGGTGATTGGATCCAAATGGATAAGTACGGTGCCAACGGTAATATTGATGAAGTGTCATTAACTACCGTCAAAGTAAAAAACTGGGATAATACCGTCACCAATATTCCAGCTTACGCACTGGTTCAGGACTCCTTTATCAACTGGAGACAAATGCAAGAGTCGGGCGGTCGTCGAATAAAACGAGCCATTTTAATTGATATTGATAGCATTAAATTTATTAACAGCGATGAAGAACAGCAGCTGCAAACGATCGATTTTGTACCTGCTGTGATTGCGAATATAAAACAAAACTTAAATCCACATAGTGGGCTAACGAATATTGCTGTATTTAGAGGCTACCTTGAGGCTTACCTCAAACAACACCCGAAAATTCGTCAAGATATGACATTTCTAGTACGCGAACTCGATCCTTCACCTGAAGGTTTACCCGTTGAGATCTATGTCTTTGTTAATGATACGCGTTGGGCATTCTATGAAGCGGTTCAGTCTGATATTTTTGATCACATCTTTGCTATTCTGCCGCAATTTAACCTTGCCGCTTACCAAAGCCCGGCATCATTTGATTTACGCAGTTTAAAAACACCAGAAGAGCCGACTCCAGAATCACCGTCGCTTTCGGAACGCAACAATATAGAGGCCGAATAAGCCAAAAAGCCAAAAAGCCATCTTATCTAGAAAGATCACGAGTAAGATGGCTTTTTCTCGAGTACCTAATGTCATCAAATAAATTTCTCATTATCAGGTAATTTCACACTGCGTCTAAAAACATTCTGCATCGGAACATAATTACAGTAATAACCTTGAATATTCGCTTCTAGCCATTGTTCAGCAGTCACGCTACTAAAATTAATGTTATAGCCACAATTAATCACAATATGTTCAAACAAAATCCGTTGGGTACGTCCGTTTCCCTCTCTAAAAGGATGTAAGACATTAATATCACAGTAATACTGCGCTAACCGTTCCACCAGCTGTTCAAATGGCAATCCCACTAAATAATGCTCTGATTCTAACTGTGCAAATAAACGCTCAGCTTCAAGTTGTAACCGATTCACATTACAAAAACGGGTGTCATCTTTTGATATGTCAATAGTTCGACATTTCCCCGCCCATTCAAACAAATCATCAAATAGCCATTTATGCAATTGGCAAAAATACGCGAAATCATAAGGCGGCGCTGAAAATTCAATCCCCATGGCGGCAAGGGTATTAAATTGTGTTTCCGCTTTATCTAATAACACTTCATCGTAAATATTTAATTTGTTGATCAAGACGCCAGTGTCATCATATGTGTATGGGTCTTGCTCGGTACCGTACTTATTTGCCACATCTACACCTTTTCAGTGCCTGCCTGCTTATAATGACGAATGAGTTGCTGGCGTAATTCATCACGTTTACGCGCATTTTCTACTAACGAAGGAACTTCAATTTCGTAGCCTTCTAACCGCATACTTTGCGCAAAGTTTTCCATTTTCACTTGCTCACAATACGCATGTTTATCAGCAAAACTCTTTAATGGTGACGGTTCCTGTTGTCCTTGCTTCTCCTCTTTCATCCATCCCCTCGCTTAATCGTTATATCCAATATGTATATTTGTAGTTATGAACTGCTCGATAAAACATTTTTAGCATAGTTGGCTATTATAAAAATAATGCTTCAGTATTGATTTATCCTTAAAAATTCTCAGGTTTTATAAGGGCTAGTCAGTGATACTGCTAACCGCTATAATTCCCGCCTCAAAATATAGAGGTCAAAACATGCACACTAAAGTAACACCAATTAATAGCTACCCGAAATATTGGGCTGAGTGCTATGGCACAGCACCATTCTTACCGACATCACGTAAGGAAATGGATGCATTAGGCTGGGATAGCTGTGACATTATTATTGTTACTGGTGATGCCTATGTCGACCACCCTAGTTTTGGTATGGCGGTTATCGGTCGCCTACTTGAATCTCAAGGTTTCCGTGTCGGTATTATTGCCCAGCCTAAATGGGATAATAAAGATGAGTTCATGAAACTGGGTAAGCCAAACCTTTTCTTTGGTATTACCGCAGGTAACATGGACTCAATGATCAACCGCTACACAGCCGATCGTAAACTTCGTCACGACGATGCTTACACCCCGAACAATGAAGGGGGTAAACGTCCAGATCGTGCCGTATTGGTTTATTCACAACGTTGTCGTGAAGCATACAAAGAAACACCGATTGTACTTGGTGGTATTGAAGCAAGTCTGCGCCGTTTAGCGCACTATGATTACTGGTCTGACAAAGTACGTCGTTCAGTATTAATGGATGCGAAAGCTGACATTCTTCTCTTTGGTAACGCAGAGCGTGCACTGGTAGAAGTTGCTCACCGTCTTGGTAATGGCGAAGATATTAAATCAATGACCCGCATTGCAGGTACTGCTGTGATGCTAAAAGACGTACCTGAAGATTACAAAGAAATTGATTCTTCACGTATTGAAAAGCCAGGTCGTGCGATGGTGATGCCAAATCCATACGCTACCGAAGAAAACTGCGATAACAACAAGCAAGAACAAAAAGAACAAGCACAAGTAGTGCGTGTTCAACCTTCTCGTCACGATGCAGCATCAACAGTTGTTCGTCTACCATCGTACGAAAAATTGGCTAATGACCGTATCCTTTACGCTCACGCTAGCCGTGTGATGCACCTAGAAACTAACCCGTACTCTGGTCGTGCTCTCGTGCAGAAACACGCTGATCGTGAGCTTTGGGTTAACCGTGCACCTATTCCTCTAACTACAGAGGAAATGGACTTTGTATTCGGTTTACCGTTCGCACGTATTCCTCACCCAAGCTATGGTAAAGCCAAGATCCCTGCTTACGACATGATCAAAACATCCGTTAACATCATGCGTGGCTGTTTTGGTGGTTGTTCATTCTGTTCAATTACCGAGCATGAAGGTCGTATTATTCAAAACCGTTCAAAAGAGTCGATTTTGAATGAAATTGAAGAGATCCGTGAAAAAGTACCGGGCTTTACTGGCACCATTTCTGACTTAGGTGGTCCGACTGCGAACATGTACCGTTTAGGCTGTTCCGATGAACGTGCTGAAGCGAACTGTCGTCGCCCTTCATGTATCTTCCCTAAGATCTGTGAAAAGCTTAATACCGATCATAAACACACGATCGATCTTTACCGTGAAGCGCGTAACTTAAAAGGCGTGAAGAAGATCATGATTGCATCGGGTGTGCGTTATGACTTGGCGGTTGAATCACCAGAATACGTTCGTGAGCTTGTCACTCACCACGTGGGTGGTTACTTAAAGATCGCCCCAGAACATACCGAGAAAGGCACGCTTGATTTGATGATGAAGCCAGGTATGGGCACGTTTGATCGCTTCAAAGAAATGTTTGATAAATACAGTAAAGAAGCAGGTAAAAAACAGTACCTGATCCCTTACTTTATTTCAGCGCACCCAGGCTCTACTGATGAAGACATGCTTAACCTTGCATTATGGTTAAAGCAAAACGATTACCAGTGTGATCAGGTTCAAAACTTCTATCCATCGCCAATGTGTAATGCTACTGCGATGTATCACTCTGAAACCAACCCACTGAAAAAAGTGAAATACAAAGGTCGTGACGATCTGTTTGTGGCTAAAGGTGAACGCCAGCGACGCTTGCATAAAGCTCTGCTGCGTTACCATGATCCAGCAAACTGGGCGCTAATTCGTGACGCATTGATTTCAATGGGTAAGAAGCACCTTATCGGTAATCGTCCAAGCTGTTTAGTACCGCCAGCAGGTACAGAAGCAGAAATGACACCTGCGGAGCGTCGCGGATCGGGTCGTCATGGTGCAAAACGCTTTGCGACTAAGCACCCTAACCAGCCAGATATTCGCAAAGATGGTAAACGTAGCCTATCAACTCGCAATGGCAAGCCAGCTGGTAATGGCAAACCGTCTGCAAACGGCGGTAACGGTAACCGCAGTAATAACAACGGTGCTAAGCGTCCGACATCAGGTAATAACGCTGGTGCTCGTAATGGTAAACCAGCAACAAACCGTAACGGTAAGGCAGGTCGCCCAAATAAGCCAACACGTAGTCGCGCTGGTGCATAATTCCTAACAAGAATAAACAATGCGATATAAAAACGCTGCTTTTAATGCAGCGTTTTTTATTTAACCAAACATTGACAATTGATATGTATAATAGGAACGTATTGATAGTAAGTAACTAAAATATCTTATATTTTATTTACGTAAGTATTCATAACGACTTATTCAGGGAAGTTTATTCACTGTGAAATCTATTACTCATTTTTTCTTATTCACGCTATTCACTGCGCCCACAATGGCTTTAGCCTCATCTGACGACGACTATGACGCGTGTCTATTAAACGCAGTAAAAAATCAAAGCGGTGAATTGACCATTAACCAAATCCGTACCCGTTGCCAGAAAATCGTCACTCATGCAGATAATACGCCTGAAACTCCGATGATCACGCAACGTCTACAACATGAACGTGAGACTACATTTGACCCATTTGTGATCACCCCTCATCGTATGAACTACTTTCTGCCAGTCACGTTAACTGACAGTATTAACCGCGCTGCGTATGCAGGTTCTGAGTGGGATAACCATTTAAAAAATGCTGAAGCCGAATTTCAGATCAGCTTTAAAACCCCACTGAATTACGATGATCTGTTAATTGATGGTGATGGACTATTCCTTGCCTTTACGCTTAACTCGTACTGGCAGGTTTATGCTGGTGATATTTCTCGTCCATTTAGAGAAACTAACTATCGACCAGAAATGTTTTATCTTGCACCAACCCCTTGGACACCATTTGGTGGTAATACATGGGCAACCATAGGTATTGAGCACCAATCGAATGGCAGAACTCAAGGGCTTTCTCGTAGTTGGAACCGTGTATATACGGATTTGATTTTTGAAAAAGGTAACTTCGCCTTTACTGTGCGACCTTGGTGGCGCATTCCCGAAGACGACAAGAAAGAGCCCAATTCTCCGTCAGGAGACGACAACCCAGATATTGAAAAATACATGGGGCATTTCCAAGTCGGTGCGGTTTATAAGTGGGATGATTATGAATTTAGCTTTGTTGGTCGTGAAAACTTCGCCACCCATAAAGGCTATGGTGAATTAGGCTTAACCTTCCCACTATGGGGTAAACTACGTGGATATACTAAGTATTCTACGGGTTATGGTGAGAACCTAATTGATTATAACCACAAGCAGCAACGTATTGGTGTCGGTATCGCACTAACAGATCTACTGTAATTACGGCTAAAGTAAGATACTAAAAGACAACAAAAAGGCATGAGAGATCCTATCTTCTCATGCCTTTTTATTAACGAAATAATTCAAACGCCATAAAAATAATCGCTGCGCTTCCCAATACCGAAAACAGACCAAGCACCACTTTTCGTTGATTGGTTGGTGACATAAAACGCATCACCCAGTATGCAAAAAGTAATAGACCAATAATCACTGTAATCTTTATCATTCGTGTCTCCTATCAGCCTTAATTACTTTGAATCCCCTAAGTGTGCAACCACACGCAGACGTTAATTCTTCCTTAAAATACACTAGCTTATTAATGCTTTATCTTATTAGCTTAACACATAGTTCAAATTTAGAACAAAAAGTGAACACAAACAAAAATAGCGCAAAACTGCGCTATTTCATCACTCACCAATGCGATTAAATTTCAAACATAGGTACATCTTTAAGTTGCGGGATCGCTTGTTGAAGTTGCTTCTCTTGTTCTGCTAATCCTTCAATCGAGCCACAAAGCGCATTCGCCTTCACTTTCATTTCATCACTTCGCTGTACCATTTGCTCACTTAAACGATTCTTTAAATCAGCAAACTTACTCTGTAGCTGAGTAAAGTCTAAATTACCATTTTTCATTTCTTCAGAAAGTGCTGCAAACACCCCAGCGACGGATTCAACGCTCACTTGTTTCATGGCAGATTCAAACTCTGTTTTCCAATCACCATCCATTGAAGAAAAGACCTCAGCTGGCATGACAAATTCGCCTTTCGAGTTATAAAACTTGTCATGTGCTTGCTCACCTAAGTGATTAATCAAACTTTGCACCTGATTAAAGGCATCTTTAGATTCAAAACTATTAGCAACCGTGCCTAATACATCTGTCGCCATCCCTACCCCTTCTTGGGCTAATTGCGCCATTTGTGGCAAATAGATTTGAACATCTTTACTGTAAGCATCTATCGCTTTTTGCTGCACCGCTGTTAAATCCACCTTTGAGCCATTGATGTACAGATCATTATTTTTATCGATCACCAATTTAGGTTGACCTTGTTCATATACAGAAATACCGCCATTTTCAATATGGATAGGATTGGGTACATCAACCGGACAGCTCTGAGCAAAAGCAGAACTTGACGTTAATAACAAAGCACCAATCAATAACTTATTCATATGTATCGCATCTCTTAAATCGTCTAAAGACAATATTTTTCTCTTTATTAAGACCACATTTTTCTATTTTTATTCCATCTAGTATCGCAATAGTATGCTTTTAACGCCTAATACTTAACTTACTGATGAAAAAACAAGCAAGAACGGTACAGTGTTCAATAAAAGTTGAATTATCAACGTCAATTCTGCACCATAGCCTTTATATTCAACCAATTTGGAATTCTCGTGGAAAAAGTTGCTATCTTTGTCGATGTACAAAACATCTACTACACAGTAAGAGAAAAATATCACGCTAACTTCGACTACAACGCCTTCTGGTCTGAAGTATCACAAGACAGAGAAATCGTTGCAGCTTACGCCTATGCCATCCACAAAGGTGATGAGAAACAAAGACAATTTCAAAATATTCTGCGAGCAATTGGATTTGATGTAAAACTGAAGCCCTTTATCCAACGTAGTGATGGCTCAGCTAAAGGTGATTGGGATGTGGGCATCACGTTAGATGTGATTGAACATGCGCCAGAAGTGGATCGTATTATCCTACTTTCAGGTGACGGTGACTTTGATCTACTGGTAGATAAAGTACAAACAAAATATAACGCCATCGTTGAAGTCTACGGCGTCCCAGGATTAACAGCCGCTTCTCTTATCAATAGCGCAGCGCATTACCGCGAAATTGAAGATACCCTTTTACTCGGTCGCTAAATTTACCAAATAAAAATAAGGCCAGTTCTATCATAATAGAACTGGCCTTATCTTATTTATTTCATCGCATGGGCAAACTGATGACCATGATGATGGTGAATATCTAATAACTCGTGAACTGAATGCCATACCATTTTTACTGGTACAATGATGAAGTATACAGAAGCTAACACTACCATCACTGGATCGGCATAGGTTGCGTAGTCAGCATATTTCGTCATCATCAATAATTTCGCGATAAAGAAACCAGCTAAAACAGCCACACTGATCACGGTATCCATCACCCACTGCTTAGCTTCCGCTTGTGCTAATGCAGAATCAATGTTCTGACTTTTTAATTTAATATAACGGTATGTAGCATAACAACCCACTACGCTTACCATACCAAAGGCTAGTGCTACGCCTGCGTTAATGTCACGACCACCAGCTAAAATTGCTTCTACTGCAGAGTAGAAAGACCATAAACACATTACTGCAATTACACTACCTTTGATAGCTATTACAGATGGTTCAATCATTGCAAATTGAGGGGTATTTTTATCCACTTCAGGCTTATTGATATAGTGCGCTGCACCAAGTGATAGCATTGTTAATGCTAAGCTGACCAGTGAATAGGCACCATCAAACACAATTACCAACGAGCCAACAATTGACCCTAAAACAATCCCTATTACTGCAAATGAAAATGATGATACTGTTGACAACAACAGCAGACCACGCTCTTGTTGTATCTTGCTAGACATATAAACCTCAATCGACAAATTATTCGTCGTTTTTTGTTGTAGAATGAATCTGAGTACATAATAACGTGACCTAGGATCATGACATAATCACTGAGCGACAATTTTTTCGTCGCCACATTGAGCATCAACGTTCTTATTCTTAACTGGTGATACCCTGTATGAGAACCAACCAAATTGAAATGTTTTTGTATGCAATAAAAACAGGTTCTATCGCAGAAGCCGCGAGAAAACTCGGAAAAAGTCGTACAACAGTCAGTGCAGCATTAAGTGCATTAGAAGATGAATTAGGAATAGCCCTATTAAACCGAACGGGAAACCAAATTATTCCCACCGACGTTGGTGATGCCATTGCTAACGATTTCGAGCGTATGTTGTTAATTGCCCGTGACATAGAAACACGCTGTGCGCAGCATCTTGCAGGTGTTGAATCAACTATTCGTATCGCGCGTGATGATTCGTTGCCTGAATCGGTATGGCGAAAACTATTACGGGAAATTCGTCATCAATTTCCACAAACCAGTGTGTCTATCTATAGTGCGCCACCGCAAGAGCTAGAAGAAATGGTGACGCAAAACCTCGTTGATGTCGCATATGGTTTAATACCTGACACTCATCAACTCTCACGTTTACATCAAATCGATTTAGGTCAGATCCGCATGATGTCCGTGGCGCACAAAGATCACCCTCTGAGCCAACTGCGTAAAGTGACCAGCGCCGATCTTGAACGCTTTACTGAAATTGCTGTGGCCTATATTGATGAAGAAAACTTAAAAATCGTCACACCGAAAGCGGGCAAATACATTGCCTTATCGTTTTACGAGCATTTGCGTGATGCGGTATTAGATCAAACCGGTTGGTCATACTTACCTGCAATTTTAATAAAGCAGCACCTGCGTGAAGGCACGCTAAAAGTCATCAAATATAACCGCGCAATGAACTGGCAAGCATATGGTGAAGTAGTAGAAAGTGAGTCTCGTCGAACCCCTGTTATCAAATGGCTCTCCGATCAAATTGAGACTTACCTGTTTGACGAAAGTGATTAATACTTGATAGACAAAGTTAAAAATCGCGACACCGGATGTTCATCAAATAGCCACTTAAGGGTCATATAACAGCGATAGCGTAAAAATTCATCCTAAACAGAGTACTGTTGATCATGAATATCAATACCTATCGCACTCTATGGTTATCCGATATACACCTTGGCTGTCGCGATTGTAAAATAGATTATCTGCTCGATTTCTTTGAGCATAACCAAGCAGAGACCATTATTTTAGTTGGCGACATTATTGATCTCTGGTCACAAAAACATCGCGCCTACTGGCCTCAAAGTCACCATGCCCTTCTTAACCTACTCGTAGATAAAGCACATCACGGCTGTAAAGTCATTTATATCCCAGGTAATCACGATGAGAAAATTCGTGACTTCTTACACTACGATTTTGGTCATATCCAACTCGAACGCCAATACATTCATACCACGGCAATAGGCAAAAAAATCTTAGCGCTCCATGGTGATGAGTTTGATGATTACGTTACCGTTAACCGTTTTCATAGCTATTTAGGCGACAAAGGTTATGACTTTTTACTGTTTCTCAATCGTTGGTTACACGTCACTCGTCGCAAAATGAACAAGCCCTATTGGTCACTGGCAAGCTATTTAAAACAGCGGGTCGATAAAGCTCATCAAGCCATTGCTCGTTTTCGCCAAGCAGCTATTAGACATGCTGAAAGCCAACAGGTCGATGGTATTATTTGTGGCCATATCCACCAGCCTGACTTACGTCTATGTAAGGAAATAATATATGCCAACAGCGGTGATTGGGTGGAAAATTGTACATTATTGACCGAAACCCATGATGGCATGATCCAACTTCGCCATTGGACTGACACACATTGCCATATAATTGCTGATACAAAAGACTTCTTTAAAAGTGAAAAAACGACTTTACGGCCACCTTCACACGATCACGCAGCATAAGAATACACGTACTCAACAATTTTCGTAACGCGTTGATTAAATGACATAAAAATGACAATTTAAGCATTTTCACCACCTTTAGCTTTCGTAATTTTTGCTATAATAACCATGAATTTAGTTGAATTAAGATAAATTAAGATAATTTAACTTTATAAAATATGGACGTCTCTAGATTGAACGGTGTTTTTAATTCATTATGTGCGCCGTTTTTAGTTAAGTAAGGAAAATGAAATATGATGAAAAAATTGGTTGCCGAGTTCATCGGTACATTCTGGTTAGTGCTAGGTGGTTGTGGTAGTGCTGTTCTTGCTGCTGCTTACCCAGATCTTGGTATCGGTTTCCTAGGTGTTGCACTAGCATTCGGTTTGACTGTTGTAACTATGGCATACGCGATTGGTCATATTTCAGGCTGTCACCTAAACCCTGCTGTTACTGTAGGTCTATGGGCGGGTAACCGTTTTCCAACAGGTGAAGTCGTTCCATACGTAATTTCTCAAGTTCTTGGTGGTATCGCTGGTGCTGCTGTGCTTTACGTTATTGCAAGTGGTCACGCAGGTTTCGATCTTGCTGGCGGTTTCGCATCTAACGGTTACGGTGAGCACTCTCCAGGTCACTACTCACTACTATCTTCTTTCGTAACTGAAGTAGTAATGACATTCATGTTCCTATTTGTGATCCTAGGTGCAACGCACAAGTTAGCATCACCACAAATGGCTGGCCTAGCAATTGGTCTTGCACTAACACTAATCCACTTGATCAGTATCCCTGTAACAAACACATCAGTAAACCCTGCTCGTAGTACGGGTCCTGCTCTGTTTGTTGGTGACTGGGCAACATCTCAACTATGGATGTTCTGGGTTGCACCACTTATCGGTGCGGTTCTGGCAGGTTGGGTATACCGTTGGTTAGCACCAAATAACGACTAATCTCGTTATTGCATCAAACACAAAAAGCGAGCATCAGCTCGCTTTTTTAGTATCTACGCTTGATCAAATCATTAAGCTTCTTGTACCGCTTTTAATAGCACTTGCACTGGATGCTTAAACTTAATGTGTTCAAAACGTTTAACTTGGCTTCGACACGAATATCCCGTCGCCATACAACGTGAATTATCAAGTTGCTCGATATTCGGTTTCCAGCTTAAGTTATACACCCCTTTTGAGGTTTCTAACTTATCCTTCTCATGACCGAACGTTCCCGCCATCCCACAACAACCCACTGCGATAGATTGCATTGTGATACCAAAGTGATTGAAGATTTCTCCCCACTGCTTTTCTGCATTTGGCAACTTGGTTTTTTCTGTACAGTGCGCAAAAAGATACCAAGGCTTATCATCTGTTGAACTGTATTGCTTTAGCTCTGGTAACAAAGGTAATAACCACTCATGCGCAGTTAATACTTCGAACTTACCACGGGTTTCTTTCAATACTTCTGCGTACTCATCGCGATAACACAGCACCAATGCAGGATCGACTCCGACCATCGGAATATTGAGCACGGCTAATTGATTTAAGAAATCAGCAGTATTACGTGCAGTTTTAGCAAATTGACGTAGGAAACCTTTTACATGCTGCGCTTTACCATTGGGCTTAAACGGCACCAAAATCGGCTTTTTACCAAGCTTTTCAATTAAACTAATGAAGTCTTTCACCACTTCTGCATCATAGTAGCTAGTAAATGGGTCTTGAACAATTAAAACGTAATTCTTACGCTCTTGTTCTGATAAAGCCTGTAACCATTGCAGATCAAAACGCAATGCATGATGTCCATCTAACTGCTCGTTCAACGTTGGTAACGACAATAGTGGCATATCGACATAACCGATGGCTTTTTCTGTCAACTTTTTCGACCACTGCGGACGTGTAATCGCATTCATCACACCCGGTGCTTTTGCCATTAATGGCAAGTAACTTTCAACGTAAGCCACCAGATAATCTTTGGCTGGACGTTGATAACGACTGTAGTAAATGTTCATAAAACGAGAGCGGAAACTAGGTACATCGACTTTGATTGGACACTGACTCGCACACGCTTTACAGGCTAAACAGCCATTCATTGCATCCATGACTTCATGAGAGAAATCGTACTGCTTACGACGCTCACCATAACTGTTTTTTAGACGATCAATGATTTGTTTAATCGTCGGAGTAGTGGTTAGTAGCTTTTGCTCTAACTCATCAGCATTAACGCCTTGTTCCGCTAATTGACGCAACCATTCACGAACAAGCCCTGCTCGTCCTTTTGGTGAATGACGACGATCTGCGGTGATCTTCATGGATGGACACATAGGTGAGCTTGTATCGTAATTAAAACACAAACCATTGCCATTGCATTCCATCGCTTGTTTGAAGCTATCACGGGTATTAACTGGGATCTGGCGATCGTAGAAACCACGTTTACGATCGTCAACTTTCACTAACTGATCATCACTGCCGAGTGGTGTACAAATTTTACCGGGATTTAAACGGTTATTTGGATCAAAGGCTGCTTTAATGCGACGAAGTTCAGTAAATAACTCATCACCAAAAAATGCCGGGCCATATTCAGACCGGAAACCTTTACCGTGTTCGCCCCACATTAAACCGCCATATTTCGCCACCAGCGCAACCACTTGATCAGAGACTTCCTTCATCAAACGTTCTTGCTCAGGATCGCACATATCCAACGCTGGGCGTACATGGAGCACCCCTGCATCGACGTGACCAAACATGCCATAATTCAGCTGTTTTTCATCCAGTAATTGACGGAACTCTGCGATAAAATCGGCCAAGTTTTCAGGTGGGACACAAGTATCCTCTGCAAATGCAATCGGCTTTTTACTGCCTTTAGCTGCACCTAATAAACCCACCGCTTTTTTACGCATAGTGTAGATCTTTTGAATACTGGCTAATTCATCACACACTTGATAGCCAATGATCCCTGCTTGGTTAGCAGCAATCATTTCATCGAGTTTTTCACACAACGCGCTAACTTGCTGCTGGTTTTCAGCCACATCATTACTGGCATATTCCACCATGTTAATACCAAGCATTTCTTTACCCGGTACATCGGTCAGCAAATCATTTACGGTGTTCCAAACAATATCTTGTTTCGCTAGGTTTAATACTTTTGAATCAATAGTTTCAACAGATAACGCCTGCGCTTCAACCATCATAGGTGCATTACGCAGGGCAGAATCAAAACTGTCGTATTTAATGTTCACTAATGTGCGCGATTTAGGAATAGGTGTAATGTTCAGTTTGGCTTCTGCGATAAATGCCAGTGAACCTTCTGCACCACACAATAATCGACCAATATCAAACTGAGTCAGCGCATCATCGTAAACATTTTTTAAATCATAACCGGTAAGAAAACGGTTTAATGGTGGGAACTTATCAATAATTTGCTGGCGTTTATCACGACAAATCTGTGCCGTGGTTTTAACCACTTTCGCCGCAAGCTCATCACCATCAATCGCATTAATTTGAGTATCATCTAATGCTTCTGTTGTTAATACCGAGCCATCGACTAACACCGCAGTCAGTGATAATACATGATCAGACGTTTTACCGTATTTTAGTGAACCCTGCCCTGAAGCATCAGTGTTAATCATGCCACCAACGGTAGCACGATTACTGGTTGAAAGATCGGGTGAGAAAAAGTAACCGTGTGGGCGCAACGCATCATTCAGTTGATCTTTCACAACACCGGTTTGAACATGTACCCAACCCTCTTCAGGATTGACTTCTAATACCTTGTTCATGTGGCGAGAAATATCAACCACCACACCCGGTGTTAATGATTGACCATTAGTACCAGTCCCCCCACCACGAGGTGAAAACGTAATTTTCTGATATTTATCTTGCTGACCAACTTGGCCAAGCAGTTTCAGATCATCAATATCTTTTGGTAAAACGACAGCTTGAGGAATAACTTGATAAACACTGTTATCCGTTGCCACTGCAAGACGACTGGCATAACTCTTTTCAATGTCGCCACGAAAGCCAGCCGCTGATAATTCGTCAAGATAAGACAGTACCAATTGCTCGATACTATTTTGATGGGTTAATGCAGGTAACATTGTGCTCCTTTTCCAGTGTGCGCTATCGCTGATAGCGAAGTCGTTTCCTACGACTACTGGCCTTCTCTAATTGAATATGTACATAGCCGTGAACACCAAGAATATACTCACGGCAAATCAAATTTTAGAAATAGTTATCCCTTCACTTTACCTTACAACGACATGGAACAAAACAAGCAATCGCACTTAGGCTGTAATCGCTCAATAAGTTTTACGCCCATATCTTCGGTAGATGTAATCTGTTAAAGCAAAAGTGGCTCCAACCAGTGCCATAACCGTGATAACTTTAATCAGCAATAGCGCAGCGGTACTGATCACTATATGGGAAAGCCCCAGTCCTGCAGCACTGATGACAACGACAGCCATGATTAAACTACACCCTAAGAAGAAACGAGTTGACCAAGCAATTGTGTTGTCCTGTCGCTTATGCAAAACAAAAACAACGCTGCTGATCGCTAATGTACATGCCAGTAAATAGACTTGTTGAGGTACTTGGAAATAGCACACTGCAACAAAAATCACGGCACTAAATAAAGCCCAGCATCGCCAGTTCCAAATATTATTTAGCATCAAGCCGTTTCGCTGCCATTGAATCAACACTAAAGCGAGTAGCGTTCCAACTGTCACGCCCAATAAGGTATCAGACATGAAATGTACCCCTAACCATACGCGTGCGACGGCTTGCAGCACGATAGCCAAGATAAACAACGGCAGTACCTTCATACGAAATACTTTTATATCCGTAATCGCATCTGTTTTAAAACGGTTTATGAATAAAGGTAAGCTGTACCAAAGCATTAACCACAACACCGTCGCCATAAAGGTATGCCCACTCGGCAATCCAAAACCACTGGCAGAGGCTTGTTGTAACTCAGGCCAAATATAAAAAGGTCGAGGAGATGCCAACCACAGCTTCATCACCGATGCGGTAAAAGTCACAGACAATAAAATACTAGCAAGAGCAAGCAAGCCTGTTGTGCCAAATCCAATCGCAGCAATAAGTAGTAACACACCAATAAATAGTTTCTCACCTGGCAAATTAAATACCCACAGAACAGTGCTAAACGCACGATGAGTGAGCTCTGAACTGCTTTTAATCGTTTGTTGAAACGCTTGGATCTGATGTAACTCCCACTGATGTAGCGGGCTAATTGATTGATAATCTAACCCGTTATCAGTCACAGCGCTTTCTGGTACTTGTTTAAGCCAAGGGCTAAGCAATGGCACATCATTTGGGTAGCGATAATCAGCTTTAGTAATGTTATCAACCGAGAGTAAATATACCCGCTTCACTTCTTTGGCAAAATGCTTGGCTTGCCATGCGCTTACCAATAAATCATCAGGATCTATTTTGGCTAATGGCTTTAAGTAAGGCGTTACTTTTGAGGTAGGGATCGGCTGTTTAGCCACACAAGCAAATACCGTGGTATTACCACGAAGTTTTAGCAGTTTTACTGCTTCAACATGTAAACCTGTTTCTTCATAAACTTCACGCACTGCCGCTTGTTCTGGCGTGTCATTTGGATCGATTTGTCCGCCGGGTAACGCTAATTTTCCTGATATTTCTTCTTTGATCACAAGCACCTTATCACCATGACGGATCACACATGCCGACCCCACTAATGGAATAGCTTGTGCTGGCAATGCAGAGAAGAAGAAAAGAATAAATGACAATATGCCTAGCAATGATTTAAATACAGTTAGATTAGATTGAGGCATATCGATTCTCATCATGAAAAATGCCATCATAACAGGAATGAAGAAAGGAAAAATAGCTAAGAAACATCTTGTAACTTAGCTACTTAATCATTTAACGCTTACACAGTATGCGCACGAAAAGGCTTATAAGCCCCCCATCAGGGTATATTTCATCTCAGTATATTCTTCGAGCCCTTGATGCGCCCCTTCTCGGCCAATACCGGATTCTTTTACCCCACCAAATGGCGCAACTTCGGTTGAGATCAAACCTTCGTTTACCCCAACCATACCGTATTCCAATGCTTCACTGACTCTAAAAGCGCGCGATAAAGATTGGGTATAAACATACGCTGCTAAACCTGAATCAGTATTATTCGCACGATCGATAACATCTTGATCCTCAGTGAACTTAAACACTGCCGCCAATGGGCCGAAGGTTTCTTCACTCGCCACCAGCATATTATCAGTCACATTGCCAAGGACAGTTGGCTTTACAAAACATGTCGCTGATGGTTCACGTGTACCGATAACAAGGTTAGCCCCTTTCATCATTGCATCATTGATATGCTTCTCAACTTTTTCTACCGCAGCACGATTGATCAACGGACCAATGGTAACGCCATTGTCTAAACCATTACCGACAGTCAATGCAGACACTTTTTCAGCCAATTTATCCATGAATGCATCGTAAATATTACTATGGACATAAATACGGTTTGTACATACACAAGTTTGCCCAGCATTTCGAAATTTCGCGATCATCAATCCATCAATAGCACGATCTAAATCAGCATCATCAAAGACGATAAAAGGCGCATTACCACCAAGCTCTAATGAGACTTTTTTTACTGTTGGTGCTGATTGCGCCATTAATAATTTGCCAACAGCAGTAGAGCCAGTAAATGAAATTTTACGTACTCGTTTATTGCTTGTAAGCTCTGCACCAATTTTTACTGCATCACCAGTGATCACGTTAAATAAACCAGCTGGAATACCTGCACGATGCGCAAGTTCAGCTAGGGCAAATGCAGTATAAGGAGTATCAGGTGCAGGTTTTAATACCACCGAGCAACCTGCAGCAAAAGCGGGACCGCATTTGCGCGTGATCATTGCGGCCGGGAAATTCCAAGGCGTGATTGCTGCAACCACACCAACAGGTTGGCGAGACACTAAAATACGCGCATCTTCTTTATGGCTAGGGATCATTTCGCCATTCAAACGTTTTGCTTCTTCAGCGTACCACTCAACAAAGCTTGCTGCATAAGCGATTTCACCTTTTGCTTCCGCTAAAGGTTTACCTTGCTCTACAGTAAGAATATGAGCTAATTCATCACTGTGTGAAACAATTAACTCATACCACTGACGCAAGATCGTCGAGCGATGTTTCGCCGTGGTTTTTGACCACAAACGATAGGCTTTATCCGCCGCATCAATCGCAATATTGGTTTCTTCAACACCCATATGTGGAACATGGCCAATCACTTCATTTGTTGCAGGATTGGTAATATCCATAGTTTTGCCAGAAAAAGCATCGCTCCACTGACCATTAATGAATGCCTGTTGTTTAAACAAACTACCAAAAGAAAGGGACATTTATGTTTCCTATAATCTCATCAATATAATGAGTAATAACTCATGCCCAATTATTGTATTACAAAGAAAACATAGGTGCAGTAATAGTCATAAAACATGTGTTATTTCTTATTCTGCAATAACGATAATATTACTTTATTGCCTTATTTTTATTCAGAGAAATAAGACTAAGATAGGAATATTGAAGAAGGGGAAAATGACAACGAATACGTTATAAATTTTTGATATAGTATTGTTTTTAGATATGAAAGATGAAGCGGAATAATCCGCTTCACTAAAAATCTGATATTAACAGCGACCTTTCTTCGCAAGACCTGGAGGACAGTGACCACCGTGGCTGCCTTCAATAACAACACCTGGAACCTTAATGGTTGCTGGCTTGATTGATGGACCAGAAACTGTACATCCACCTAATGCGATAAGACCTAGAACTAAAATAAACTTTTTCATAACCACTCTCTATATCTAAAAGGGTTTTTATTCAAAAATGTTAGCTGAATTCTAAATGTC
>NZ_SSMG01000179.1 GCF_009873615.1 Photobacterium lucens | reverse complement strand
TATTAATATTGAGCGGTTATTAAAGCTGGCAGGGCAAAGTAATAATATTGATGTGATAGAAATGCTCGCCAAATATTATAAAACCTACCAAGACATGAACGAGTTCTTAGTTGAACCACCGAAAGGTTTACAGGTTATTCAAATTGCTCCAGAAAAAGCATTACATAGCCGTGCATTATTAAGCAGTAATGATGATTTGGAAATGGATTATCGCGAAGGGAAAATAATAGGACGTAAGTTCGTACATTGTTTCTCTCAAATATTGAATGAGAGAAGCAGTTTAATGCAGCATTTACGGGAAGAGTAACTGTCGTTATTCATTAGAATAAAAAGAAGCCTTGGTATTCCTCTTTAATTGAAGAGAGAATGACCAAGGCTTTGTTATATCCAAGCTTTGATAAGTGACTTGGATATATCGATATTAGCTATTTAAGAAGTTCGCCATATCGCTTTGCATTGTTTTGGTGGTGGCATTCGATGCTGTCGCATCTAGCAGCGAAGTATGTGTACCATTCTGATACTCTTTCCATGCTTTGTCTCCACCTTGCTTTGATAAACCTAGTTGTTTGATCAGTGGTTCTGTACCTGTAAATGGTGAATACGGTAGCTGAGCTGCCATAGTGATATTTGGAATAGTTGAATCACCTTTTACCATTTGTACAAACACTGGTAATGACTGCGGGATACCATGAGCCATATTGATTGGATCGACCGGATCCATGACTGTTTGAGCGGCATAAGCAAACTTAATGAAATTTTGCGTCCATTGGGCTTTAAGTTCAGGATGCTGCTTTTCATAGCCTTCAATGTTATCGACGTAACATTTACTTAAATCTTTATGCTGACTGTCTTGTGCTTCATAACAGGTTTGAAGTATTTGTAGGAACTTACCTGTTTCAATGACATACGGTGTAATTTCCGTCGGGCTAGCAATGGTTCCTTGTAATACACCAGCTTTAATCAGGCCGCCAAAACTATCTGAGTTCATCAGTAGGTAAGGAATTTCAGCCCCTGGATTTGCCAATGATAATTTGTTAATAGCAAAGTATTGCTGATCAAAAGCAGGGTTCATGGTTGGGCGATTAGCAATATTACCAACGTTTGTACCCACGATTGCACCTAGTGAGTGGCCTGCAAAGCTGACGCCATTATTAGGATTAAGCATGTCTAATGGTGATACATCTTTAGGATTAGTACCATCATTTTGTTTTTGCTTAATGCCAGCAAATAACTTACCAATAGAGGCACGTAGGTTTATCACATCAATGGTGCTTTGACGTAAGTTATCACGGGCAACCGTTAGGTTTTCTAAGTTTAAGTACATCGATGGATCAGTTGAGGCATTTTCGTATTGAGTATTGCCGTTTGCGTCTGTGATATGAATACCACGATCTTCACCATGTAGCGGTTGGTTAATCGCAAATATCGCACGACATTGATCACCGATAAGGCTTTCAGCTAAAGAGTGTAAATCTTTACTATGCGCTGTTAATACACTTTTATCTGCTGTAACGCCATGTTGGAAAATAGTCACATTGTTCGCACCAAGGCTTTGACACTTTGGATTGTTAGGTAATACCAAGGTGTAATTGATGGTTTGAACGGACTTTAATTCAGGTACAGCACTGTAACGGGTGATAATGCGCTCAGGATCGAGTTGCTTACCATTTGCTAAGGTGATCTTTTTACCCATTAGCTTAGTCAGTACTTCAATTTGTATTTGTGGGTTGGTTGCGACCTCCGCCATATCTTCTGGTGTTACACCAAAATCAGACAATTGACCTAAAACGGCAGATTTATCAGCATCACTGCCATGAGTTAATACATACTTAATTTTTGCAAGGCTAGGCATACCACTTTGCCAAGGGGTATTCATAAACTTGTTAGCACGAATATCTAAGTAATAAGGTAGCGAAAGTGTACCTTGATAAATGCTGATTTTACTGGCTTTGTTTGGGACGGTGGTGTCTGCGATTTTCGTTGGCTCAGAAAAGGTAAATAGTTTATCTAATTGTTCATCTGTAACGTTGCTTGCAATAGCAGAGCCTTGCCATACGTTTTTCGCCCCCAGCTGCATCGCTTCTTCAGTTGCCATTTTGGCAGCGAATAACACATCACCTGATGATAGGGTGGTAAACCACGTTGAGAAGATAATATTGTCACGATTGACACCGGCTTGCTCAAATTCAGCTTCTGTCGCATGGGTGATCTTCTGCGCTGGCACTAATGCAGCAGCCGGTGGCGTACTATCAGCTTTTAATAAAGCGTATGAGTTGCTCATACCTACCGCTTCGCCATTCATATCTTTTAGATCATCAGTAACAGCGAACATGTAGTTACTTGATGGATCCAGTGGCTTAAGCAGCATAACGATCAAGCTATTGCCTGAAACTGTCACCTTAAAATCACCGTTTTGCTGGGATAACAGTGTTGGCTGCGTGGTGTCGTCAGGATTAGTTGGATCGCCTGATTTGATTAAGTAAAAGCTATTTGCAGCTGTAGTAGGATCAAGTGCCTTACCAGTGAAGTTAATCGTAATCGGTTGGGTTGTGCTCCAACCATCAGTTTGACCCATTGCGATTTCAGGTGTTGTCGCACCTTCACGGGTTGCTAGTGTGCCATCTTGTACATCCATGCCTAGGTAGCTAGGGAACACAATCTTCTTGTTTGCAGAAAGTAGATCGAAATCTACTTTAGTTTCTGCTTTTAAGCTGTTGGCAATATCAGGATCAACCGTAGGCTTTATTGTTGTTTGGCTACCGCCACCACAGCCGATAACGCTTAATGCAGATGCAATCACTAAGGCAATTGAATTAAATTTCATGCTATATATTCCAAATAATGAATAACTGACAACGCATTAAAAGCGGTAGTTGATCTGTGCTGCAGCAAGGTAAGCTTTACCACGAGAAGTAAAGGTACTGCCATCTTCTACGAAGGTTGCTTTCTTACTATGAATGTATGAAAGACCCATATCGACCGAAAGATCTGGGTTGAAGTGGTAGGTAGCACCTGCTGAGTACCAGTAGCGATCAGTATCAGGAATACTTAATGTCGCTTGACCTGCATTTTGGTCAAGGGCGAAACCGTAACGTAATGTCCACTCATCGTTCATGGTGTAAGTCGTGCCTACAGCCCAACGATACGTATCTTTATAGTGCTCTTTTTTCAGCAAACAGGTGCCAGCTTGACCATTAAAGCCCGGTTTACATTGCGAGCTGGTGGCACGAATTTCTTTGAACTTGCTGTATTGCGTCCATTGCAGGCTGTAGCTGATAGCCCATTGTGAATCTAATTGGTGGAAACCAGAAAATTCTGCAATAGCGGGTAATGGCAACGAAAGGTTAGCAGAAACAGTGTTATGTGGTTTACCTGTAATTGGACCTAGGTAGTCAGTAAATTTACCATCGAAATCAAGATCTACTTGCGAGCGGTAACTTAAACCAAAACGGTTATTCTGATCTAATTCGTATAACGCACCAATATTCCAACCCCAGCCCAAACTCGTACCTTTTAGGTTAATGGCATCATCACTTGGTGAGCTATTGGGTACCGCTAATGAAAGTGCACCTAGGCGACGGTCAAATTCAGCATTGGCGTAAACAAGGCTTACACCAGCGCCTAAACTTAAATGTTGGTTTACACGGTAAGCAATGTTTGGATTAAAGTTGATAGTTTCAAGAGAGGTTTTACCAGCCAATGAACCCGCATTAAAGTCGTTCGGGTATTTAGTCGTTACACCGTAATTACTGAAAAGTCCAAGACCAACGGCTACTTTGTCGTTTAGCGGTTGAACATAGTAACTAGCAGGTACAAAACTAACAGGGGCGATATTAGTCGCACCTTGACCAAAGCTGTGATCGTAAATATCAATCGAGGGTTTGATAACACTGATAACACCAGAGACTTCGGCTTTTTTGAAATGTGTCATTGCCGCAGGGTTTCTTGCAATCACAGCAGCAGTATCAGCAACGGCAGCATCACCAGCATAAGCACGACCTAGACCTGCAGCTGTATGTTCTGAAACTTGGTAGCCAGCGGCATAGGCTTGGCTTGATAGGGCAGTACCAATTACGCACGCTATATAACGTTTTTTAATGGACATTGACTGTCTCTCTTTTTATTCGCTTCTTGCTCTGCCATTGGTGTGATAAATGGCGGCATTATTTTTAGAGAGAGAAGTATATGTATACCCAATAGGAATACTAAGTAAAATTAGAGAAATGTCACAGAAATGAGGTCTGTTTGGTTGTATATCAGCCGTAGGGTATATTTATTATACAAATAAAATTAGCCAAGAATTAAAGTATTTGCTCTAATAATCAGCAAATAAAAGAATGTATGGTTAATTAACCAGCAATATAAGTGGGAGAAATAAGGTATAACGAGATATGGCTGAAACGAAGAAAAGTAAAAAAACGCGATAGGAGTTGCCTCATATCGCGTTTTCTTTAACTATCTTGTACTAATTCTTGATGATTAAGCTAGTACAGTTTGTAGCCAAGGCCAGCCTTGCTTCTTACGGCTTAGCGTGTTTTCCATCATTAGAACGCCGTCTTTTGCGTGCGTGTCTAGGATGTCATTCCACTCACCTTTGTAAAGTAGGCGAGTAGTGCTTGTTGTGATGTCAGTTAGCATTAGCGCAGCCATTGCCAGGTTTTCTTCGTCACAACGACGCTGTAGATCTGCTTCTAGTGCTTCGATCATGTCTTCAACTTGCTCAAGAGTTGCAAGTTCGATTTGACCAACAACAACGTCACGGTTGTTGAAAGGGTAGCCTTTAAGATCTTTTTCAACTAGCTCAGCTGCAGATAGACCTTCGATGTCAGTCTTAGCGATTAGCAGTGCTTTGATGAATGCGTCTAGATCTTGAACGTCAGCAATTTGAGCAAGCTCAGCCACTGCGTCTTTATCTTTTTGCGTACATGTTGGTGATGCGAAGCCTACAGTATCAGATAGGATTGCAGACATCATAAGAAGCGCTAGTTCACGAGTGATTTCGTGACCTTCGATCTTGAACATGTTGAATAGTACAGTACAAGTACAACCTACAGGCCAGATCCAAGCTTCTAGTGGGTTGATTGTCATCACGTCACCTAGACGGTGGTGGTCAACAATACCTACAACTTCAGCTTCTGCTAGATCATCAGGTGCTTGAGCAAGATCAGAGTAGTCAACTAACCATACTTTCTCGCCTGCAACGCTTGTACGTAGCTCAGGTGCAGTAACACCAGCCACTTCTAGGATGTGCTGAGTTTCACGGTTTAGTTCGCCTTGACGAATTGCCGTTGCTTCAAGACCGCGAGCCTTAAGAAGAGCTGTACAAACTAGTGCAGAACAAATGCTATCACTATCTGGATTTTTGTGACCTACTACTTGGATCATGATGTTTCCTTAACTCGATCATGCAGTACAAGACTGAATGATGTAATACGACATTACTTAATTACAACCGATTATACCTATAAGCCTGCATTTTTATAGGTATAAGTGTTATCAAGTTTCATTTGTACCGAGGATTTTAGAGATTTTTTATCTATATTCAACAAATAAAGAATTAGCAGATAAAAATAAAGGCGAGGTTGATTAAAACCCCGCCTTTAGTCGTTATTTGAAGATAAAGTTTTTAATTGTCTGCTTACGCTTTTTGCGCTTGCTCAATTGCTACTGCAACAGCGACTGTTGCACCAACCATTGGATTGTTACCCATACCGATCAGACCCATCATTTCAACGTGTGCCGGTACAGATGAAGAACCTGCGAACTGAGCGTCAGAGTGCATACGACCCATAGTATCAGTTAGACCGTAAGAAGCAGGACCTGCCGCTACGTTATCTGGGTGTAGTGTACGACCAGTACCGCCGCCTGATGCTACTGAGAAGTAGTCAAGACCCGCTTCTAGGCGTTCTTTTTTGTATGTACCAGCAACTGGGTGTTGGAAACGAGTAGGGTTGGTAGAGTTACCTGTAATAGAAATATCTACGTTTTCGCGGTGCATGATTGCTACACCTTCACGTACATCGTCAGCACCGTAACAGTTGATTTCGCCACGTGTACCTTGAGAGAAACGACGCTCGTTAACCACTTCTAGTTCACCTGTTGTGTAGTTGAACTGAGTTTGTACGTAGTTAAAGCCGTTGATACGTGCAATTAGGTAAGCCGCATCTTTACCAAGACCGTTAAGAATAACGCGTAGTGGGTTAGTACGAACTTTGTTTGCGTTTAGTGCGATTTTGATTGCACCTTCAGCTGCTGCGTAAGATTCGTGACCTGCTAGGAACGCAAAACATTGTGTTTCGTTACTTAGTAGACGCGCACCTAGACGACCGTGACCAAGACCTACTTTACGTTGGTCAGCAACTGATCCAGGGATACAGAATGCCTGAAGACCTTCACCTAGGAATTCAGCGGCTTCAGCTGCTGTTTTTGCGCCTTCTTTAAGTGCAATTGCAGCACCTAGCACGTAAGCCCATGATGCGTTTTCGAATGCGATAGGTTGCGTTTCTTTCACGATATCGTAAGCACGAACACCATTGTCTTCGATGTATTGACGTGCTTCTTCTAACGATGCGAAACCGTATTTTTCTAGAACTGGAGTGATTTGGTTGATACGACGATCAAAGCTTTCAAATAATGCAGCCATGATAAAATCCTCAATAAATTTAGCAAATTAGGTGTAATTAGATATATGGATAACAGCTAGGCTGATTATTCGTGACGAGGATCGATAGTACGAACCGCTTCGTCGAAACGACCATATTGACCAGTTGCTTGTTCCATTGCGTCAGCCGCTGGAACACCTTTACCGATAGATTCCATCATCTTACCGATGTTAACGAAGCGGTAACCGATGATTTCGTCGTTGTCATCTAGTGCAATCTTAGTAACGTAACCTTCAGCCATCTCCATGTAACGAGGGCCTTTTTCGCGTGTACCGTAATGTGTACCTACTTGGCTACGTAGACCTTTACCTAGATCTTCAAGACCAGCACCAATTGGTAGACCGTCTAAAGAGAATGCAGTTTGTGTACGACCGTAAACGTATTGAAGGAAGATTTCACGCATTGCAACGTTGATAGCATCACACACTAAGTCAGTGTTTAGTGCTTCAAGGATTGTTTTACCTGTGATGATCTCTGAAGCCATTGCCGCAGAGTGAGTCATACCAGAACAACCGATAGTTTCGATTAGTGCTTCTTCGATGATACCGTTTTTAACGTTTAGCGTTAGTTTTGCCGCACCTTGTTGTGGCGCACAAGCACCTACACCGTGGCTAACACCAGAAATTGCAATAACGTCTTTTGGATTGATCCAACGACCTTCAACAGGAATTGGTGCAGACTCGTGACGAGGACCACGAGAGATAGGACACATATTTTGTACTTCAGTTGAGTATTGCATTGCTCTGCCTCACTTGACACCGCGTTGCTAATAAAACTCAAAGTAGGGGAGTATTATTTTGCGCAGCCGTGTTGAATTGATAATTCTTTATCGAGCAGAAAATAGAAGAGGACAAATATGAAATAACAACGCGACGAATGCATAAATTAGTACAATTCTAACTTGAACTGTAAAATATCCATTTAAACAAATACACGGTCCTCGACTATTTAAAGCCGAATGTTGTTAGACGTCATTATCCTTTTATTTGAAAAGGCGGTTAAAGGAGGAACATCATCTCCCGCCATAAATAATTCTCTATGGCAAACGGTTAGTGATAAATATATCTACTTCGTTGATATTTTTAATATACGCCTTTTTTTATTATGTGCTTCATTTAAATAAAAAAAGAAAGATTCCAAAACTGGAATCTTTGAATGAGAAGATATCTTATTTGCAATTACAATTAATCACTTGCAAGC
>NZ_SSMG01000178.1 GCF_009873615.1 Photobacterium lucens | reverse complement strand
AAAAGAGGGAGGGTAAGTTTAAAAACAACAAGTGATTCTAACATCCAGCAATACCACCAATAGTTACAATGTCACTTAACTTATCTTAGAGTACATTACACTGTCACTTTTTTGTTCTGGGTAATATTTGTAATTAGCTATCTTAGGAATAAAAAAAGCCTGTACTGATAGCTCAATACAGGCAAACAATAAAAGAGAAACAGCAAAGAAAAAAACATCAATAAATAAGATTAATATATCTCTACATCAGATTGTTTTATTTGTTCTAGATCTTCGACTTTAATAGCGGTGCCGCCGGTATAAGGTGCGCCCCAAGAAAAAGCAGTAACCGTATGACCGCCATATAAATCAATAACGGCATTTGCCCCAATTTTTCTCGCTTCATCTGCCAATAGTGGATATAGAGTCACTACACTGTCATAACCATATCTGGCATTAGCTTTAACTTTACCTACTTCTTCGTACTTCACGTTAGCTGGTAAATCAGATTTAACAATATAAACCCGTCCTTTAGTTTGCTGACTAATAGGTAAATCAGGCACATTAGATGAAGAAACATTACTGTCAGCACAACCAGTTAATAATAGTCCAAGCACTAATGCTGAACATAATCGTTTAATACTCATTTTTCATATCAATTTAGTAATCGTTAAGCATTAATATAGTGAGCATGTGAGTTAAAAAACTCATAAA
>NZ_SSMG01000177.1 GCF_009873615.1 Photobacterium lucens | reverse complement strand
CTCTGTGGCTTTGTGCTTTTTTCTTTTCTGATCTTATTTCCTCTCAAAAAAATACTGCGAGAAGCACAAAAAACACGCATTCAAATGTTATCAAAATGTTGTTGATTATTTGTTTGCCGTTGCAAAACTCATGAAAAATGAAAAATCTTGTACGAATATTTGTGCAAAAGAATTGATCCCTGAGTTATTTTTTTTGAATTCTCGTCAGTCTCTGAAATGCTGAATACATGTTTCTACTTATAAAAAAAGTCATACCCTGTACCGTTGTAGAAGCATGATGTGCTTATTGTTGAGTATAAATTCAAGGATTGAGAGATAGATTATGATTCGATTTAACCTTTGTGCAGCAGGAATATCCCTTGCACTGTCAGGCGCGGCTTTTGCTGCACCTACGGCACCAAGCATCGATATGTACGGCTCTAACAACCTTCAGTTCTCTAAAATTGAACTGGCGATGGAAACAACATCTGGCTACAACGACATGGTTAAGTACCATGACAAAGCTAAGATCAATGTGAAATTTAATCAGTGGAGTGGAAATTCAGGTGATACCTACAACATCTACTTCGATGGTAAAAAAGTAGCATCAGGTCCAATTAATGGCAGCCAAACAACCGCTTCTTTTGAGTATGAACAAGGTGGTTTGTACCAAATGGAAATTGAAGCGTGTGATGCAACAGGCTGTGCGAAAAGCGCCCCTGCACAAATCACTATTGCTGATACCGACGGCTCACACTTACCGCCGTTAGCAATGAACGTTGATCCAAATAACAAATCGTTTGATACCGATCCAAGCGTTGTTATGGGTACGTACTTTGTTGAGTGGGGTATTTACGGTCGTGATTACACTGTAGATAACCTTCCTGCAGACAACTTGACTCACATTCTTTACGGCTTTATTCCAATTTGTGGTCCAAACGAGTCAGTGAAATCTGTCGGTGGTAATAGCTTCAATGCACTACAAACAGCGTGTCGTGGCGTTAATGACTATGAAGTGGTTATCCATGACCCATGGGCTGCATTCCAGAAGAGCTTTAAGCAAGCTGGTCATGAATACAGCACCCCAATTAAGGGTAACTACGCAATGCTAATGGCATTAAAACAGCGTAACCCTGATCTGAAAATCATCCCATCAATTGGTGGTTGGACACTGTCTGATCCGTTCTTTGATTTCGTAGATAAAGCAAACCGTGACACATTCGTTGCATCGGTAGAAAAATTCCTGAAAACATGGAAATTCTACGATGGTGTAGATATTGACTGGGAATTCCCAGGTGGCGGCGGTGCAGCAGCTGATCGTGGTGACCCAGTTAAAGATGGCCCTGCATACGTAGCCCTAATGCGTGAACTACGTGCGATGCTTGATAAGCTAGAAGCAGAAACAGGCCGTACTTACGAGCTAACATCAGCAATCGGTGTGGGTTACGATAAGATTGAAGACGTTGATTATGCAGATGCAGTTCAATACATGGATTACATCTTTGCGATGACTTACGACTTCTACGGCGGTTGGAACAACGTTCCTGGTCACCAAACAGCACTATACTGTGGTAACTTCATGCGCCCTGGTCAGTGTGATGGTACTGGTCTAGATGAAAATGGCGAACAGTTTAAAGGCCCTGCTTATACTTCTGATAACGGTATTCAATTACTGTTAAAACAAGGTGTTCCTGCTAACAAACTGGTACTGGGTGCTGCAATGTACGGTCGTGGTTGGACGGGTGTAATGCCAAATACGCTTACTGATCCAACCGATCCAATGACAGGTACAGGTACAGGTAAACTGACGGGTACGAAAGAGCAAGGTGTGTGGGAAGACGGTGTTATTGACTACAAAGGCATTAAGTCTCACATGTTAGGCGCTGATGGTAAAGGTATCAACGGCTTTGAATACGGTTATGACGATCAAGCTGAAGCACCGTATGTATGGAACCGTTCAACGGGTGATTTAATCACGTTTGATGATAAGCGTTCTGTTCTGGCTAAAGGTAACTACGTTAAGTCACTTGGCCTTGCGGGTCTATTCTCATGGGAAATCGATGCAGATAATGGTGATATCCTAAATGCAATGCATGAAGGTGTAGCTGGTACTGTTATTGATAAGCCAAACAAAGCACCAACGGCAGCAGCGGGCGCGGATCAATCAGTGACAGGTCCTGCATCTGTAACACTTGATGGTTCAAGTTCGAAAGACGCTGATGGCAGCATCGTGAGTTACGCTTGGGAACAAGTATCAGGTACTGCGGTAGCACTGACTGGTGCTGATTCTGCAACAGTAAGTTTTGATGTGGCAGAAGTGGCTGAAACTGAGCAGTTAACGTTTAAACTCACCGTTACAGATAACAAAGGTGCAACGGCAACCGATACTGTTATTGTGACAGTGAAGGCGAAAGATGACGTTGTTATCCCAGAAAATAATGCACCAGTGGCAAGCGTAACAGCACCACAAACGGCGAATGCTGGTGATGTTATTGTTGTTGATGCATCTGCGTCTTCTGATGCTGATGTCGGTGATACGTTAACGTTTGACTGGACATTACCAGCCGGTATTAATGCGACAGTAAACGGTTCACAAGTGCTATTTACTGCAGCAGAGTACACACAAGATACGAGCCTTGTATTTACAGTGGCAGTAAGTGATGGCAAAGCAACATCGACAGCGTCAACAACCGTGGTTGTTGCTAAGCACTCACCAGTTGTTGATACCTGTGATAACGCATGGGATGCAACAACCGTTTACCTAGGTGGCGACCAAGCGACCAAAGATGGCAAGCTATGGGAAGCTAAGTGGTGGACACGTGGTGAAGATCCTGTGAAATCTGGTCAATGGGGTGTGTGGAAAGAAGTGGGTGTTGTTGACTGTAAGTAATCGTTGATTGGAAATAACGATGAATACAATGTGCTGGTGGTTGAGCTTGAAGTAATCACTAGACATTTACAACACACTTATTATCAATCCCTTGGTATTACTAATACCAAGGGATTTTTTATTTATCAGCGATAAAAAGGCAATAAAAAACGCCCAGTATAATACTGTAATGCCGATCGTTTAAGGTACTTGAACGATCCTAAGATTGCGTGATAATCCCTACCAACTTTTGTTGGTAGGGATT
>NZ_SSMG01000176.1 GCF_009873615.1 Photobacterium lucens | reverse complement strand
AATCTAATTGTAAAAAATTCCCCCTAGAAAGATAAGCGTTTTTTTGCTCAACATGTAAACAAATATATTTTTTTTGATGACTATTCAAATATTGCGTCATTTTTAAATCATCAATAGTACAAAATCGTTATTTTTTTGACGTTTCATGCAGTTTATTATCTGATTTTAAAATAACAATGCACTGACAATAAATAACGCTTCTCTTTTTAAGCTATTTATCCAAACTCCCCCGATTATTGGAATATAGTGTGTTTAAATATAGTTTTCTTATCATTGCTTTGTTAGCACCTTCACTTTCATGGGCACATGGTCCTAAACATCATTGTGATCCCCCTTGGAAACACTGTAAAAAAGGCCATCATCACAAACATGACTGCGATAGATATTACAAAGAGCACTATAGTGAACATTACGATGATCATCATGAGCCTTGGTATGAAAAACACCATTTGCCTGAAATTGCTACCTTTGCTGTGATAGCTGGCGCAACTTACGCCATTATCAATAATACCTACTATAAAAAAGACGGCGAACGTTACGTTTATAGCGAAAAACCAAACGCAAAATAAGAAATGAACTTAATGAAAACAAAAGATGCATTTAAAATACATTAAATTTATTTTCTTTGTTCTAGATTAACTCTCATTGCACCAATTTATGTTGTTATTAATACATCAAACACGACAACATAAGTAATCGCAATGCGAGTAAATATCGATAAGGTTCTTCTCAATATCGCCTTAAACCTAAGTGCTCATCTCGCTAGTGATGAGCATTATCAAACCCTCATCGATGGCGTCGAAGCTGTCTTTCCCTGTGACGCCAGTGCATTGTTCGTACTCGATCATCATGGATTTCTCACACCTGTGGCAGTAAAAGGGTTATCAGCAGCCGTTTTAGGTCGTCGCTTCTTTCCTAAAGCACACCCTCGCTTAGCAACCATAATGGCAAGTAAAAAACCGGTTCGCTTTGATGCCCATTCAGAACTCCCCGATCCTTTTGACGGTTTGTTATTAAATGAAGAAGTCAGTATTGATGTTCATGACTGCTTAGGCTGTAGCTTATATGTTGATGAACAATTAGTTGGTGTGCTGACCTTAGATTCATTAACTGTTGGTGCTTTTGATAATATTGATACCGTCGCCATTGAGACATTTGCCGCTCTTGCCGCTGCGACAGTTCGTAATATCGCACAATTTAATGCACTGAAAGTGCAAAACAAAAAACAGCAATCACTCAATCAAACCTTGATCCAACAAGCACGATCTCAACAAAACGAAATGATGGGCTTTAGCCCTGAAATGGCACAGCTTAAAACCAATATATCAACGGTTGCTCAATCTGATTATGCCGTATTAATAAGCGGTGAAACCGGTACAGGTAAAGAGTTGGTTGCCCATGCGATTCACGCACAATCACACCGTGCTGATAAAGCGATGATTTATGTAAATTGTGCAGCTCTGCCTGAAAACTTAGCAGAAAGTGAATTATTCGGTCATGTCAAAGGAGCATTTACTGGTGCTAATAGTCATCGAGCCGGTAAGTTTGAACTTGCCGATGGTGGCACACTCTTTTTAGATGAAATCGGTGAGCTGCCTCTACTACTACAAGCAAAGTTATTGCGTGTGCTACAACAAGGTGATGTTCAACGGGTCGGTAGTGATAAACATCACCGTGTCGATGTACGGATCATCGCAGCTACTAACCGTAATTTAGAGCAAGAAATCACACTCGGTAGCTTTCGTGCCGATCTTTATCATCGTCTTAATGTTTTTCCTATCGCCGTGCCACCGCTTCGCCAACGACTCAGTGACATTCCAGTACTCGCAGGCTACCTATTGGAAAAAGTCCGCTTGCAATTTAATGTGCCCAACCTTCATATCAACCCTAAGGCATTACGATCGTTAGAAAAACAGCCATGGCTCGGTAATATTCGAGAGTTAGAACACAGCCTTACGCGTGCCGCACTTCGTGCTATTCAAGAAGAACAACAAACCATTACTTTAGCGCACTTTGACAATGAATTTAGCTCTGTTGATGTAAAAAACACATCAAACCTATTTCCTGAACAATCTCAATCGATGCGTGAACTTGTAGAAAGCTATCAAAAGCAGTTAATTCACCATAGCTATGAAAAAATGGATAAAAACTGGTCAAAGGCAGCACAGTTTTTACAAATGGATCGTGGCAATTTGTACCGAATGGGGAAAAAATTTCAGATCCATTAATCTCTTAAAATTGAATTCGATGTCATTAATACAACACAACTTGTTGTATTAATGACATCAAACATAACCAACACCAAATAAAAACCTTAAATATCAACGGATTAAAAATGGCACACATAGTGCAGTCTAGTATCAAAAAACGAAGAAGATTCGTTACAAATAACAGAATAAATAGATACTGGAGATTTTCATGTTTTGTATTCAATGTGAGCAAACAATTCAAACCCCACAAGTAAAAGGCTGCTCATTTGCCGCTGGCATGTGTGGAAAAACCGCTGAAGTCTCAGATCTTCAAGATGTACTTGTTTATGCCCTACAAGGGGTTTCTTACTGGGCAGAATTAGCGGCTAATGTTGATATCATTGATGATGAAATCAACCAATGGGCACCACGTGCATTCTTCTCGACATTAACCAATGTTAACTTCGACCCTACTCGTATTATTGAACTTGTCGAGCAAGCACAACGTTATAAAACACGTTTACAAAAACAAGTTACCAGTGCATACACCCTATCTGATAAAACATTACCCGATCTACCCGCTGTCGCACTGTTTGAATTACCGCAATCTGCCGACGCTATTTTAGCTTTCGCACCACAAGTTGCTGTAAATCGTGGTTATGACTTGTTAGATGAAGACGTTATCGGCTTACGCTTATTATGTTTATATGGTTTAAAAGGCGCAGCCGCTTATTTGGAACATGCGCGTGTCCTTGCGCAAACTAACAATGACGTGTACGCCCAATATCACCAAATCATGGCGTGGCTAGGTACCGATCCAACAGCACTCAATGAACTTCTCGACTGTTCAATGCGCATTGGTTTAATGAACTACACCATTATGGAAATGCTCGATACTGGCGAGACAACAACTTTTGGTCACCCAGAACCTACCCAAGTTAATGTAAAGCCAGTAAAAGGAAAATGTATTCTTGTTTCTGGTCACGATTTACATGATCTGGAAAAAATCCTACAACAAACCGAAGGCACAGGCATTAACGTCTACACCAACGGTGAAATGCTACCAGCTCACAGCTATCCTGAATTGAAGAAATACCCGCACCTTGTGGGTAACTTTGGTAGTGCATGGCAAAACCAGCAAAAAGAGTTTGCTAACTTCCCTGGTACCATTGTGATGACCTCTAACTGCCTATTGAACCCAAACGTTGGTCAATATGCTGATCGTATTTTTACGCGCAGTATCGTTGGTTGGCCAGGCGTGGCACACATTGACGGTGATGATTTTAGCCAAGTAATTGAATGTGCCTTGGCGTTAGAGGGTTTTCAGCATAATGAAATCGAGCAAATGATCACGATTGGTTTTGGTCGTAACGCACTCATGAGCGCAGCACCTGCCGTGATTGATGAAGTGAAGAAAGGCAATATTAGCCACTTCTTCCTTGTTGGTGGCTGTGATGGTGATAAATCTGAGCGTAGTTACTACACCGACTTCACAGCTCAAGCCCCTGAAGACTCAGTGATCTTAACCCTTGCTTGCGGTAAATATCGCTTTAACAAGAATCAATTTGGCGACATTAACGGTATTCCTCGTCTGCTCGATGTAGGTCAATGTAACGATGCCTATTCTGCAATTCAACTGGCTTTGGCACTGGCAAAAGAGTTCGACTGTGACATCAATGAACTGCCGCTAACATTAGTACTATCTTGGTTTGAACAAAAAGCTATTGTGATCTTACTGACGTTGTTCGCACTTGGCGTAAAAGGGATCTACACAGGTCCTACTGCACCTGCATTCTTAACGGATAACTTACTAGCAATTATCCAAGAGAAGTTTGATATGCGTCCGATCACGACGGTTGAAGCAGATCTAAAAACGATCCTTGCCGCTTAATTTCCACCTCGTCTCTCCTCTTTCACCTAAAAAGAAAGTGAAAGAGGAGAGCTACCACTCAAAGAGTCTTCCATGTTAAGTACTTTGTTGGCGCCATGGCTAAATAATCAAGCAGTGAAACTAACCTGTTGTGATAAGTGGCATGAAACCGAAGATACCATCAGTATTAAACTTGCCTGTATCGATGAGAATCACTTAGCGAAATTTAAACCCGGCCAATTCGTTAATATTGGTGTAAATTTCGATGGAAAAATGGAATATCGTGCTTACTCGTTAAGCTCAACGCCTTTTGACACCGATTTACAACTCACTATTAAGCGAGTCGAAGGTGGACGAGTATCGAATTTTCTTATCGATCAATTTCAGATCGGTGATTCTGTCATGGTGCTTCCACCAGCAGGTGAATTTAATAGTGTCGATCATCCACCTCAGCACAATAAAGCCTTATGTATTAGTGCGGGTTGCGGCATAACACCTGTGTATTCCATGACAACAACCTGGCTAAATCATAATCCGCACTGTGATGTTCATTTCCTTCATATTGCAAGATCACCAGCACACACGATTTTCTTTAATGAACTCGAACAGCTTAACCGAGAACATGAGCGTTTTTCGTTAAGCCTTTTATTAAAAGACAAGCAGCAAACGTCGTATCCTCAAGGACGTTTAGATCAAGCGTGGTTAGAAACACTTGTCCCCGATCTGCATGACAGAACCGTCTATCTCTGTGGGCCAACTCAATTTATGGAAGATGTAAAAGACTATCTGACCCATCTCGATTTTGATATGTCGCAATTCCATGCAGAAAGCTTTACTCCAACTGCCGACACTCAGTACGCCCAAAGAGATACAGAGCAACCGCAAACAGTGACGTTAACGGTACCAAGTTTCAATACAGCAGTAGCCATTGAATCCGGTAGTAATATTGCTGATGTATTAGAAGCGCAAGGTGTGCCACTTATCATTGCTTGTCGCAGTGGCATTTGTGGCTCATGTAAGTGCAAAGCGACACCCAATAGCACTCGCTCCACCAGCCAAGCGACACTCACAGCAGATGAAATCGAACAAGGCTACATTCTTGCCTGTTCTTCACAGATTATCAGTGATAGTGAAATTTCATTGGGATAATAAAAAAGCTACCCGTAGGTAGCTTTTTTAAATTAAGACAAATGATTAGCGACGCAGTGAGTTTAGCTTCATTTGTGCAATGCCAAACACCGTATCATTGGGATACATACCTTGCTCAGCTTCCACACCCGTCGGTTTGCCAGTAAAGATCTCAATGGCTTGAGAGACATGGTCAATCGCCCATATATGGAACTCGCCTTTTTCAACCGCTTCAACAATATCTTTACGCAGCATTAGGTTATGTACGTTAGATTGCGGAATGATCACCCCTTGTGTTGCGGTGCGGCCTTTGATTGCACACACATCAAAGAAGCCTTCAATCTTCTCATTCACCCCACCAATTGGCTGCGCCTCACCAAATTGGTTCATTGAACCTGTGATCGCAATATCCTGACGCAATGGCAAACCTGAGAACGCCGAAACAATCGCACATACCTCTGCCATTGAAGCACTGTCACCATCAACGCCACCGTAAGACTGCTCAAAAGTCAGGTGCGTAGTAAGTGGGATCTTGGCTGTTTTACCAAAAACTGACGCTAAATAAGCCGATAGAATCATCACCCCTTTTGAGTGAATACTCCCGCCAAGCTCAGCGCTGCGCTCAATATCAAACACTTCGCCAGTACCATAAGCCGTAGTTGCTGTAATGCGACTTGGTGCGCCAAATTGATAATCTGATGTTGAAATAACTGACAGAGCATTCACTTGCCCTACCGCTTGTTTATCAACATCAATCAATGTGGTGCCAGTAACGAAGTTCTGCATTACATGATCTTTTAAACGGCTAACACGCTGCTCTTGATTTTGTAATGCTTGCTCAACGTGATTGCTACGGATCATCGTGGCATTGGACGATTTCGCTACATAGTTGGTTTCACGCAATAAATTAGCAATGTCTGCAGAGTGCAATGACAGTTTATTTTGATCATCTGCCTGACGCGAGCTGTATTCAATGATCCGCGCAATGGCTTTACGATCACAATGCAGCATATCGCCATCATGAACAATGCTGGCAATAAAGCGTGCATACTGCTCTTCAGAGGTGTCTGTACGCGGCATATCATCTTCAAAATCTGCCGTGACACGGAACAACTCTTTAAACTCTGGATCGTAGTGTTGTAGTAATTGATAAGTTTGATAATCACCAAATAGGATCAATTTAACGTTCAACGGAATTGGCTCTGGTTCAAGAGAGATAGTACCAGATAGCGTCACTTCACGTTCAAGCGAGCTTAAATTCAGCTTCTGAGCACGCAATGCACGCTTTAGACCATCCCATACATAAGGACGCTCTAACACTTTCACCGCATCCATCATCAACACACCACCATTGGCACGGTGTAAGCTACCCGGGCGGATCAGTGAGAAATCGGTAAATACCGTACCTTTGAATGTCGCGTTTTCCACGTAACCAAAAATAGAGTGATAATTCGGACTCTCTTCCACTTCGATCGGGAATGTACGCTCAACGTCTTGATGTACAAGCACATTGATCTGGTAACGACGAGGCATTTTCTTATCTAACGAGGCGTAAGCAAGCGCCACTTGCTCTTCGCTTTCTTCCAAGAAAATATCAATATTTTCAAGAATATCGTTATACATCGCCGACAAATACGCCTTAACTTCCGGCAATTTACTGTATTTGGTTTTCAGATCTTTAATACAGTGTGCAGTGACATCTTTAGCAATATCTTCATCCAGCTTTTGTTGCTTATCAGAATACTTTTCTTCCCATTCTGTTAGCTGACGAACAATATTACGTAGCTCAACTTCCAACTCATTGATAGTATCTTCAAATTTTTGTTGTTCTTGCTCTGAAAGTTCAGCAAATGATGCTTCTGTATGTGGCTCTTCACCATTCATCGCCACCAGTTGGTAATCGCCATCCATGGTAATAGTCAGACCAACACCACGCTCTTCCGCACCTTTTTTCATTGCCATTAACGCATTTTCTTGTTTCTGCGCTAACTGGGTTTTGAGTTTTTCAGCACGGCTAATATAGAGTTCGTTATCAAACGCCATTGGAAACGCTTTAACCAAACGCTTCATCAATTGTTCGATATCTTTTTTAAAGGCAGTACCTTGCCCTGCTGGTAGCTTCAGTACCTTTGGACAACGGGTATCATCGAAATTAGAGACATAACACCAATCATAAAGCGTATTGGCATTACCATTTGGATCATGACGATTTAGGTAGCGCATCACCATGGTGCGTTTACCCAAACCATTACGGCCTATCGCATAAATGTTATAGCCTTTTTCTTTAATCGACATCGCAAACTCAACCGCTTGTTGCGCTCGCTCTTGTCCTACAATTTCATCTAATGGTGTAAGATGTTTAGTTGACTTACACTCATCACTCAATCCATTCAATGCTGATACGCGATACAGCTTGTCACTTGATAGAGGTTTAACTGACATAATCGATCCCTCTCGTTACGACGTCTTCCTTTCAGTCTACTCATAAAATATTGAATTTTTAGAGAGTTAAGCAACAAACATCGGTTTATGTCTCACTTTTTAATGTTTATTGCTGAAATTTTAAACATAAAAAAGCCCAACTTTGCTTCTGTCACTTTAACTATAGTGAACATCAGCATGCTGGGCTGTTTTGTTATGCGGCGGTTCCTTAATTATAAGGTTGCCATAGCACCTTTACCGACACCTTCATAAGCAACAACTTCAAGTGTGTCGCTGTCAGATAAACTCGGCTTGACTTTCTCTGCGATGTAACCCGCAAGCAGTTCAACCGTAGTATCAGTATCTAGCATTTCGGTTTCTGAACGTGCAATCGCTAATTCAAATTCACCTTGTGGTGCGGTGTATCGGAAACCATAGTGCGTTTCATCAGTAACTTGTTTAGCGCATTCACTTAAATTAAGTTCTGTCACGCTCAATAGATCTTCTTGCGAGCCAAGGTAGATATCTTGCCAACGCTTTGCCCACTGCTTTTCAAGTTCAGCATTACGTTCGCCGTTAACAATAAGCTCAATTGGAGAGCGATGACCATGGGCAATACGCTGACAGTTACCATCATGCTTTTTCAAACCATGGCTGTAATGGTAAAATGCACCATTGATCGTTTCATGGCGTAGCGTGATATCTAAACCTTGTACGTTTTCAGGTAAGTTACCTTTTAGTACTTGGTATACATGGTCAGTTACGCTCTCGATAGTGACGGTTTCCGCATCAATAAAACAGAACGCTTGATCTGGGCAATGAAGATGAATGCTTTTGTTATCTCGCAAAAGATCAACCGTCGCATAACCGGTCGTTGTCGCGGCAGTGTTAATCGCTGGAGATTTTGCTGGCACAATTAGGCGGTGATCAACATATTGATCCACTAATTGCTTAATCTGTTTCTTAACACGACTGAAATCGAGCACCATGCTCATTTCATTTAACTCGCCCGACATCACCACATCAAGAATCCAACTTTCGCCTACCATACCACGCTCGGTACATAGGTAAGACGCATCAATTACAGTGAGATCTCTGACAAATAGCTTCAAAGTGAAGTCCTTAGTGATAATGGTTGTCGTTTCTAGGGGAATGCATTATACGCTGCTGAGGCGTTGAGTAAACAATCAAGATTATTTGACATGAGGCAATAAAAAAGCAGCTATTACTTTAATAGCTGCTTTCATCAATGTCTGCCCGTAAAATATGATTAAAAACGGTAATTTACAGACATGTAGAACGTCGTGATGCTCTTTAGATCTGATTTAGTATTGCTTCCAGACCACGCTTCTTGCTCTTTACTTTGAGTCGCCGAGTGACGTGCCCCCATTTCTGCAGTGAAGTGATCTGACATACGCCATGCCACACCAGCTTGCACACCTAGTAGCTCACCCGATTGCTTATAGCTACCGTAACCATCACCTTTACTGTCTGCGATCATGTAACCGACATGCGCACCAATAAATGGATTAATGGTTTTATCTGCACGGAAAATATAATCTGCACTGACTAAATGCAGCGATACATCGGTATCAATGGCTTTTTTGTCATTATGATCAGACTCACCACTCATTTTCTGGTAGCTATAGTAAATACGACCTTTTCCACCTGCGGTATAAAAACCAATATCAGCACCAAATAAACCACTTGCGTCAGGTGATTGTAGTTTGTCTGCTCCAGCATTCACATCAAGGCTTAAGTCAGCCATACCGCCAGTGATACCAACGAAATAATGCATGGTATCGTCAAATTTAGGTGCTTCTTCAGCCAATGAAGCATCATTTTCTTCTGTCACAACAGGCGTTAATACCAAAGGCTCACTTGGGGTATATGCCGCTGTTTGTGATGTTGATTGTTCTGCTGCAAAAGAGGTTGAAGAGAAAATAGCACTCAGCAGTAGGGTCGCAAGCAATGTCTTGTTCATAAAACGATCCATCTCATCCTGTTTTATTGTAATGAAGCTTCAAGCGACTGTTTGTGCTCAAGCCTGTCTTTATTCCAATCAAGGTGCTGATTATACCCAAGCCATTTCAAGTTACTAGGTTCTGCGAGAATATCTTGGTTTGTAGGCAAGGAGATGATTTGAAGAGGAAAAATAAAACAAGTGATTTAAGTGGTGTAGAAAGCCAACGACACCACTTAATATTGATGAAAAATGACTCTACATCGTTACAGGTTGACATAATGTGAAAGATTTTTATCCCAGTAGGGTGTCTCACCGATATACTGTTTAAAGAAACTAATCGCAGCCACTATTTTCTTCGGCAAATGCTTACGACTTGGGTATACCGCATAGAAGTGCATTCCCTGATTAGCTTCCCAATCATTAAGCAATTGAATTAGCTTTCCAGTTTTAAACTCATCGGTTAAAAGATAAGTAGCAAGGTAGGCAATGCCCCACCCTGAGACACAGGCGTCACGCACCGCTTCAGCTAAATCAACCCGGTAGTTACCTGATACCGTGACACACAGACCTTCTTGATCGCGTATAAACGACCAAGTGCCATGGTTAACTTGTCTATTTTGATATACAAGGCAATTGTGCTCCTGCAAATCACGAGGATGAGAAGGCGCAGAATGATGCATAAGATATTCAGGCGATGCGGCAACAATAAAGCGAGTATCAGCTAGACGCTGAGCAACATAACCTTCAGGGATGTTTTCAACATTGGTGATCCACAGATCTAGTCCCTCTTCGACCATATTCGCGCGATGATCAAATAGGCTGACTTCCACATGAAGATCTGGGAACTGACGACGAAAATGTTCAATGGCGGGGATAATATGCATGGTGCCGAATGACTGTGATAATCCTAAACGAAGCGTACCTGATACCTCATCACGGATGTCAGCCATCATAGCATCCGCATCTAATACCGCGGAGACCACTTGCTCACAGAATTTGGCATATTCAACACCTTCATCGGTTAAGGTAAAGCTGCGCGTTGTTCGTTGCACCAGTTTTACCTGAAGCTCTGCCTCTAATAAGCTCAATTGCTTACTGACATGCGATGTTGATACCCCAAGTTTATGCGCTGCTGTTGTAAAATTGCCGCTATTAACCAAAGTATGAAAAATTGCCATTCGTCCGGCGCGATCTTGAAGCACTACTGCTACCACCTATTACTTATCCATCCCGTTCTCTCTGCTAGTGTACTGTAGAACACATACTAACTCGTCATTATTCCTATAACAGATATTAATTATTACCCATTAGCAAAAGTAATTTCACAAAACATGTAATTATCATCTTAAGAGAAATAATTATAATCACTTCATCGTTAGAAATTAGATTGGAGTTTGGTTGTGAGTTGGTTATTTCTTTTATTAGGTGTATTAGCAGAGGCGACATCACACGTTGCACTTAAATCTGCCAATGGTTTTACCAACCCATTACCAACAGCTGTTGTCGTTCTTGGGCATATCACAGCCTTTCTGTTTCTATCACAAGCAATGAAAAGTATTCCAGTAGGTATTGTTCATGCCTCTTGGGCTGGGCTTGCCATTATTCTCGTTACCACGCTTTCAAGCGTTATTTATAACCAACATATCGATACTAAAGTTTGGATTGGGATGATAATTGTTGCAGTGGGTCTTGCGGTTATGAATTTATCAGGCGCGGCACACCACCACTAAACATCCCATATATACGGGGTTTATTATGAATCAGCAACGAGCAGAAAATTTATATTACTACCTACGTCAACAAAATAGTTCTCAAAAAGAAATTAACGTAGTAATTAAACAATTAAGTGAAAATTACGGTATTAATTTATCAGATCTTGATCGCCGTTATCGTTCACGTATCGGATATTCACCAAACCGATACGATATTAATACTTATGGTACCGCAGGTTCACGTACAATGAATCAAACGCGCGGTATGCAAAATACACACTAATTATTTCCTATCTTTCATCGTCACTAATAATAATATTAGTGACGATGATCTCATAACTACTCTTCTATAACATTATTGCTGATTTCTATTATTGCAATATCTTATGTTTACCTGCCATTTTTTTGACGCTACTGTATGCTTAACGATCACCAGACACTAAAAATAATTATGAATCGGATAACAAAGCAGCTAATTTGCTCAGCATCATTACTTCTCGCATGTAACGTTCACGCGGCTATCGTTAATAACAACACTCAGTCAGAACAGGGTATTTCAGCAAATCAACCAACAGAATTAAATACAACTAATACCAATAATCAGATGGGCGGTAATATTATTATTAATCGTTCAGATACTGCGGCTTTACCTAATAAACAATATCAGAATACCGTAGTAGGTAGCGGTGCAACTATTATCGGATCACATAATATTGGTTTAGGATCAACGACAACTGTTGCTGCTAATTCTATCGCTATTGGTAATACTAGTGATGCAAAAGATAACTCAACAGCAATTGGAACCAGTGCACAGGCAGAAAATAACGGTGTAGCATTAGGCAGACAATCTTATGCAAATAACAGCATTGCTTTAGGGGCTCACGCATACGCAACAAATAATAGTATTGCTATTGGTAATGGTAGCCGTGCAGATGAAAAAGACACTGTCAGTTTTGGTGGGAAAGTTTATAGCCAACAATATGTTGATGGAAAAGTACAAGTCACAACAACGGATGTGACACGTCGTCTGACTAATGTTCACGCTGGTATCAATGCTACAGATGCCGTTAACGTCAGTCAGTTAACCGAGGCTAAAAACACCTTACAAGGTGAGATCACTCATAACAGTCAAAACATTAGCAACAACTCAAGTGAAATCACCCGTAACAGTAACAATATTAAAACTAACATGGTGAATATTGAGCAAAACAATAAAGCAATTGATATCAATAAAAATATCATTGCTAACAATGCTAATAATATTGGTATTAACAAAGAAAATATAAATAAAAATATAACCAATATTCAAAATAACACTCAGAATATTACAACCAACTCAAAACAGATCAGTCAAAACACATCAGATATTAATGATAATAAACGCGTGATCATTAATAATGGCAATGATATTCAAAAAAACAGAAAAGATATTCTTAATAACACAACAATAGCGAATAAAAACTCACAACGTATTAGCAATAACAGCCAAAGTATCGAAAAAAACACAGCAGGAGTTAACACCAATGCTTATAACATCAGTCATTTACATAACGAATCCATTAACTACACGAATAATCATGTAATGGCGTATTACAATAAATCAAAACAATATACAGATGAAAAAGCGCAACAAACATTACAGAAAGCGAATAATTATACAGATCAAAGAGTCAACCAACTCTCTAATGTCTTTAATGAAAAACTAAAGAACTTACAAAATAGAGAAGATGCCGGTATCGCATCAGCTATGGCAATGGCTGCTATTACGGTAAAACCTAACCGTAAATATAATATAGGTATGGGATTAGGCTATTATGGCGATCAAGATGCCATCGCATTGGCTGCGAAGATCAATACCTCTCCAGACAGTATAGTCACTCTTGATACCTCTTATAACTCAAACCACAATGTTGGTGTTGCAGCAGGTATGACATTTGGTTTTAACTGATCGAGTATTCCCATCAACAAAAAAACCGACGTATATCGTCGGTTTTTTATTAAGCCTTGCAAATATTACTTCATGCGCTCTATAACCCAAGGCATTAATTCTACGTATGCATACCAACAGCCCGCTGCAATGATCGCCGTCCAAACAAGACGCGATACCCACTGAGAACGTTGAATATGACGAGAAGGATCCGGTTCACCACAATGAGGGCAAAAATGCGCACGACGTGACACAACACCTTCACAAGCAGGGCAATCCGTTAAACGCTTTGAACGTGTAGCTACCCCTGCTTTAACTGATGATTTTGTAGTTTTTACCGAGTGTGGGCGCTGCTCCGCACGCATCGAAATCATTACATCACTATTATCATCATCTAGTGCTGAAAATTCAGTTGTTTTCACTTTATTCACCATTCTGTCAATCTCTGCGCCTAATAATACTAAATTCAAGACTCATTCGCCTACCTATTGGCAAAATCTTTACTCAAGTTTCATTTAACACGGCAGTATTTATCGTCACATAACACGATTTATTGCAATTATAACAATCACTCATCAAGACTAACTGTGATATTCACTCTCTCGATAGTACTAACCATAAGCAAAAGCCGACATATCTTGCCATACTCAGTAGCATAGCTATCAACTTCTAAAGGAATAGGTATGAGAAAGTACACATTTAAACATTTTATCTTTGTTACTCTCGCATTATTTGTCACGCCAGTACTTGCAGAACATCACCCTAAACAGAATCTTGAACTCACTCAGGCTTGGTCAAAAGAAGTACCTCTAACCTCACAGGTTGCAGCAGCATTTATCACTATTAAAAATCACACATCAACGGACGATGAACTATTATCAGTAAGCTCTCCAATAGCAAATAAGACAGAGCTACACGAACATTTACACCAAGATGGTATGATGAAAATGCGTCAAGTCAGCTCAATCCCCATCACAGCCAATAGCGAAACATTACTCAAACCCGGTGGTTTTCACATTATGTTTTTCGACTTAAAACAAGTACCAGAGCTGGGTGAAATATTTCCAATGACATTAACATTTAAAAACGCAGGAAGAATAACGGTAAATGTCAAAGTCGAACCTGCTACTTTCCAAGCACCAACATCAACTGAAACCGAGAAAAAACACATGCATCACCACCACTAGAGGCGTGTTATTTTCTTAACACTTTGGCTTTTATTTTCTCAAACCAATAGTGCGCTTCGTTTAACGAGCGCACTGCTATATTTATTGGCATTGATAATGCTCGATAATGTTGAACTGATGGAATATCACGGCTAGGTAATCGGCTTGTACCTAAGAAAGCGAGTTGCTGCTCACTTAATCCAGAAAGAAAGCTGGTATCAATCAATAAACGTTGAAAACGCCCCCATTGGGTAAAGTTTTTTGACAGCACAACTAATGGCGAGAAGAAATGGTAAAACAGTGCATTCCGTGCTGATAGGTTAGGGTAACTTTGTTGATGCAGCCCTTCAGGATCAAATAAAAATAACGTCCCCGCTTTACCAGTAATGGTCGTGATTTGATGACCTTCTGTTTGTTGGTGATAGTGTTCACCAACTTCACCTTGCGAGCAATGGTGATGAGAACCTTTTACATAAGCAAATACTCCTGATTCTACATCATCTAAATAACAGCCTAATTTTAAAGAGCGAGGTATCGCTTGCGCTTGATAATGCAACGGGCAATACCACTCATCACGATGTAGTGGGTGAAAGTTGTCGGAAAAAGGCAAACTTTGCCAACCTTTTGCTTCTTGCAAACAAACAGAACTATCTAAATAGCTCACGACTAAATCATGGATCAATGGCATCAGCGGAATCTGGCAAAACACCCGATCGAGCGTTAAGACTTGATCAACCATCAAACGTTTACGATCCGTTTGAGAATAACCTTGCCATGAGTTAAATGCTGGACGTACTAATTGGCTTCGAAAATGTCGTTGCATGATCGATAATTCATCAGGCGTAATACATGCTGGCAATACCACAACACCATCATGTCTTAATGCTTTCAGCAAACTTGTAAGTTGTGACATCTTTTAATACCTGAGTAAAATCATAAGCCAATTTTTCACTTGAATAACAAGCATAAAACTCACTAGAAGGTTTCATTACCAACAATTTATTCTGTTGCCATTGTCGATAAAGGGATTGTAGCTGTTGTTGATATTGCAATGGTTGACTTACAGAGACTTCAAACAATTGCGTCGCATATTTACGTAAGAATGATAAGGTCTCCCCCTCAGGTAATTCCGCTAAAATAGGCTTACCACTCGCCACATAATCAATGGCTTTAGTCGCTAAATGGGTATCTGTTTTCCCTTGATCTGCCATCCCCTTTTGAATAAATAGCACATTACACTGTGCTAATATTTCATTCAGTTTCGCTTTAGGTTGGCTGGCGATCATCTTTACTACATCATCTAATTGATACTCATGGATCAAACTCATCATTTCAGACTGAATATCACCAATATTGATAAAACGAATAGGAAAATCACATTGTGCCAACTGAGAAAATATTCCTGTGGCACTGCGACGAAAACCATCCCATGTCCCACTGTAACCTATCGTTAAAACATCATGATTGTCGGAAACATGATCAAGGATATAATCATAGCTATTGGGTACATAACGGATCAGCTTATCGGGATATAACCTTTGATAGGCATCATGATCAGCCGTTGAGGTTACCACCAGCGCATCCGCTTGCTGTAACACACGCCTTTCCCAATTTAATGCATTGCTATCAACAAAGTAGCTTGCTTGTGACCATGCATCTCTAAAATCTAACACTAACGGGATTTTCAACCATTGTGACAAATAGACACCGATGAATGCGCTACTAAATGGTGGACAAGAAACCACTATCACATCAGGTTTCACTATTCGGCTTTTTTTCCATGCCATTTTAAGCGTAGGAATTATCCAGCCCCAATGTAAATCAATAAGCCAATAACGTTTAGCAATATCACCATCTCGTTCGGGGGAGCGCCAATGTCGTAGCCGATAGCATTGCTTATGAATAATGGTTGGCCATTTCCAACACCAATCGATATTCCATGAAGCAACAGCAAGGGAATCGACCAATGGCACGGTATTATTATCATGTTCGATATGAGCAAAGCGATGCGCCCGCCCTTCGCGAAACATCACTATATGGTGGTCATGCTCGGCTAAATATTGACAAAAACGTCGACTACGATTAGCACCGACATTTAATAAAGGAGGAGAAAAATAACTGAAATAAAATATATTCATTCATTTCCTCGAAGCGGTCGGATCACTTTTCCAGGATTACCTGCAAACAGCACATTGGGTGGCACATCTTTAGTGACCACGCACCCCGAAGCAACAACCGAACCTCGACCAATAGTGACAGGTTTAACAATATGTACCCCTGTACAGATCCACACATCATCTTCAATGACCAGATCTGCCATTGTCGGAGGTTGATATTTATCTAACCCCGGGCTGTGCCCACTGTGAGCATTAATACTGGTTCTGCCTGCGATCATCACGTTATCCCCAATCAATACTTTCTTACCAACGGAAATACCTGTCTGCCAGCCAATATAACAATTTTCACCAATACGAATTTCGCAACTTCCACTATCTGGATGACCATGAATGCTCAATGCACCATTTAGGCAAGTATTGTTACCAATATAAATTTTGATCGGACCTTGTATCAGTGGAAAGCCATTTTCTAAACTTAACCCTGGGCAATAATGCTCTAACCTTGCTTGTAACATTGGTAAATATAAGAAGATATTAAGCAAACGTTGCAGAGCAAAACTCATTAAACGATACACAACGTAGATCGGTCGATATATCCATGCAAGATCGGGAAGTTGCCCATAAATAAACCATTTTGCAATTCGATATAAAATCCGACTTAATGGTGTATTTTGCTGTTTAATATAAGCACGAATGCGATGTGTTATTTGCATGCTCGCCACCCCATTGCTTATGCCTGAACAAACTACGAATCCAATAAAGATGTATACATCTTATGGGTTTGCGTAATTTGTCGTTGGATATCGTATTCTTGCTCCACCCTTTTTCTTGCAGCTACGCTAATCGCTTCGAGCGTGTCACTTTGGCTATACAATAATCTTAGCAAATTCTGTACCTGATCTGATTGCTCAAAATGGACGTACCAGCCTTGCTGTTGATCGACAAACAGATCTGCTAGCCCACCAATGGGTTCAGCAACCACAGGTCTGCCTACCGCCATCGCTTCTACTGCGACATAGCCAAATGCTTCTTGCCAACAAGAGGGCATTAACACGATATGCGCTTGTTTTAAATCTTGCTCTATTTGGGTTGAACGACCGTGAAAATTAATCGATTGTGTTTGATTTGCAGCCAACTTGACTTGCTCTTTTAACTCTCCATCACCAAAAATATCTAACTGTGCGATACGCGAAAGTCTTGGGTCTAAAAATAATGCTAATAGATAATGCAACCCTTTTTCTGCACTTAAACTACCGACATAAAAACAGCGTAGTTTGGCTGTCATTGGTGGTATTTTTTCATACTTAAAACGCGATAAATTAATACCATTATTAATTAATGCTATTTTTTCTTGCGCCATAAATTGACTTAACCATTGTTGAATAAAAGGTGAAATAGCACAAAGTCGAGCAAGAGGCAGACCTAATAATTTTTGCTTAATTCGTCGCCATGGTGTGATTTGATAACCTTGCGGAGGTGAATTATGCATAGTGAGAACTACATGAGAGCAAAAGCATCGAGCAATAAAAGTATAAGGATGCCCTATCCCGTAAAAATGAAGGTGTACCAAGTGGGGATGATGATGGTGAAGTAAAGCAATGAGTTGCCACATACTGGTAAACGAATCATAACGATACCCCTTTGAATATAAATCGTTATAAGCATCATCAGTAATCGATCGAGCCAGTAAAACAAGCTGAAATCGCGGTGATTCTAGCTGCATTAAAAAATCAAAATAACTGCTCCCTTTTTTTACATCAATGTCGCAAATTAAGACGATTTTTTTCATGGCTCATCTCGCGATTAAAAGGGATTCTTTTAAGCATATGCGAGATTATTTAGCTTTTTTCTTAAAAAAGAGAATTTTCGCGAAATTTAAACAAAACGACTACCGAGATGGTAGCCGTTCATAAGCGAAAAGATAAAAAAGCAATTAATTTACGCCCATTTGCATCTTATATTTTGATAATGATTTCTCACAAAAATCTCGTTCATCATCATCTGTAATATTATTAACTAACTCAACAAAAGCTTCATAACCGACCTTACCGTTCTTCACTTTCCATACGGTATAAGCGGCCTGCTTATCTAATTCAATGCGTGTTCTTTCACCATCAGACAATAATGTAAGGTTATGCATATGTTCTTTTCTCATTGTTATAACTCGCACTAATTTTACCCAAAAAAGCGTCTGATCAGAATAACCTCATGCATCTTATCTATGCCTGTATTAGAGCATGACTAAATCCGGTTATTTATTCATCACAAAAACAAAACCGCCCTCTCCTTTTCAACAGATTTAGTTAACAGCATGGATTTTTATCAAAAACAGCCTAAATTATGTGATATACATCACTAGTTAGAGTTTTGCGGTTTCATAAACTGAGTCTATCGAAGCACAACAATAATGTTGATTAACTATTTTTATCTAGGAGCTCTTTATGGCTACTCCACACATTAACGCTGAGTTTGGTGATTTTGCAGAAACGGTACTTATGCCTGGCGATCCGCTTCGCGCTCAGTTTATTGCGGAAACTTACCTAGATGATGTAAAGCGTGTCTGTGATGTGCGCAGTATGTATGGCTTTACTGGTACTTATAAAGGTCAACGTATTTCTGTGATGGGTCATGGTATGGGTATTCCATCATGTTCTATCTACGTACATGAACTGATTAAAGATTTCGGTGTTAAAAACATTATCCGTATTGGTAGCTGTGGCGCAGTACACGATGATGTGAAATTAATGGATGTGATCATTGGTATGGGTGCATCTACCGATTCAAAAGTGAACCGTATCCGCTTTGCTAACCATGATTTTGCAGCCATTGCTGATTACCATCTATTAGAAACAGCAGTAAATCAGGCTCGAGCGCAACAAGTACCCGTTCGCGTAGGTAACGTATTCTCTGCTGATCTTTTCTATAGTCCAGAAGCTGATCTATTCGACAAGATGGAAAAACTTGGCATTCTTGGTGTTGATATGGAAGCTGCGGGTATCTACGGTGTAGCCGCAGAGTTAGGAGCGAAAGCACTGACAATTCTTACTGTTTCAGATCATATCAAACGCGGTGAAAAACTAAGTGCAGAAGATCGCCAAAAATCATTCAATGAAATGATGAATATCGCGCTAGAAACTGCCATCAGCCTTTAATTTACCCATAAGCGGGAAACATGCCTCCCCGACGGTTTCCCGCTTATTTTCCAAATTCAATAACGAAAACTAAAGGGATGTTAGTTTAATAAATACGCTTTATTAATATAAAACCAGCTCGATAATGTAAAATGTGGCGTCTTACACAATCATAGGTAACATATTCTTGAAACGTATTGTTCTCTGACAATGCTGAGTAAAATTTTACTCAGCCCCTTCTCACAAATCCCGTAACCGTTTAGTAACAATCTTAAAAATATTATTATACTGCATCTAAAGATCGCGCAAAGATAAGGTTAGATATGTCTACATTTCTTACAACGCCAAATCCCATCGAGCAGTTACCGTTGGCTTTCAATGGCTACCAATTCAATCACTGTAAGACACTGAGTTGTAAGAACTTTGGTTCACATAACCCAAATAACTACGTGCTCCAAAACAATGATATACACCGCCCAACTCTCGTATGCCGAGAATGCGGTGCTTTTCCCCCTTTGCTAAATAATCAAGATGTCGCAGAAGAAGCACAGCGTTATCATAGACTACAAAGCAATGATTTACCGACCTGTACTAATAGTGAGTGTGATAATAAACATTACTCAGTATTGACTCATCGTCACCTTTACCATGCATTCGGTTTTAGCGGAGACAGGCAACGCTATCGCTGTAAATCATGCGAACACACCTTTGTCGATCGATGGTCTGGTGCCAATAACAAACATGCCATGCAGCAAAAGTTATTAGGTCTATTATTTACTGGTTATCCTGTACGAGATATTTGCCGACGCCTAGAGATCAATCCAAAGACCTTTTACGATCAGCTTAATCATATCGCTGCACGTTGCCGTCGTCAGCTCGCCCTTTTTGATGAGCGATTATTTAAACATCAACATCATGTTGAACTTGCATCTAATATTAAAGACCTGCAACCTCAAAGCCACAATGGTGTCATGTGGGTCGCCAGTGCAGAATCACAATCGGGTTATGTTGTTGCTCAGCATGTTAATTACCAAGCTGACGATATCGAATTATCCCACCTCTATCATGATGCCTATCAAGATTCATCCCGTTTCATGTCGGCTCCAAAGCATCACGAAACAGTATCAGATCCTTTTATTCCTAAAGGTATATTAGCCAAAGTAGATGCGACGTATCGTAAGATCTTCTCTCGCTCTAACATGGAGAACCCATTATCAGGTGGCGCTAAAATTAATTATCCCACCAAGGGAACATTGATCTACCCACAGTACACGGTATATAGCCATTACCTCTACTTAAAAGAAATGTTTCAGAATAACGAGTACCTCGCTATCTTTATGCCACAAGAAACCTTGTTACGTTCAGCGTGTATCTCAGTGTTTATTGAACATATAAAACAAAAGCGCATTGATCCTCTCTACGTGATAGAAGACGAACAATGGCTGCATGGCGAAGATGCCGGAAAGGTTGATATTGTATTATTAGGATGGTGGCAAGATCGATGGGCATTCACTCATCTAGAAAATACCAGTAAAGGAATATGCCATTTAGGCGGTGAAACCAGCGATGATAAAAAATGGCTAAAACATGCCACCTATCGAGCCGTATCAAGCTATCAACATCGCTTTCAAGAGCAATTTAGCCAACTGATCAATGAGCCGCGCCGAAAGCTACGCCCTGCTGGTCTATTGCCATTACTCGATATATATCGCGCTTGGCATAATTTATGTCGCCAAGATAAATTCTCATTAACGCCAGCACAACGTTTAGGTTTGGCTTCAGCCCCAATGACACTTGAGCAACTGCTCAATTAAATTAAAAAAGGCTTAATATCGTCGCTCATCAGAGCTGATATTAAGCCTTTATATTAATAGTCTGTTGCCATTAACTGTTATTTTTCTGCTGCAATCACTGAAATTTCAACTAATAAAGCATCACGTGCCATGCTCGCTTCAACACAAGCACGTGCTGGTGCATGACCTTGCGGTACCCAGTTATCCCATACGGCATTCATTTCTGCGAACATGCTCATATCTTTAATATAAATCGTTGCTGAAAGCATGTGTTCTTTATCACTCCCCGCCTGCAGTAATAACGCCTCAACTTTATCTAGCATGGTTTGAGTTTGCTCTGTGATACCTTTCGTAGCATCTGCACAAACTTGACCACATAAGTAAATCGTACCGTTATGCTTAACAATGCGGCTCATGCGAGCACCTGTTTCTAAACGTTCAATCATGATATTTCCTGTTCGCTAATTAAGTTTGATAAGAATATAACTTTTTTAGCAAAAAATCAGTCAATACACAGTAAAGTTAAAAATTATTTGCAACAAATAACAATTTACACCGTAAATTTTATTAGCGACCTAATGAATCTTCTAAACGTGCTTTCCAAATTGCCATCGCAAGTGCAGGTTTACGTAAAATTTCAGGGGTTGGGATCCAGCCATGTTTGATCTTGGCAAACACATCAAAACGCTCTGCCGTTCCCGCCATTGCTTCTGCGACTACTTTACCCGCAATGTTCGTTAAACCTACACCGTGGCCGGTATAACCGTGGGACACATAAATATCATCACCAAGATGATCGATTTGCGGCATGTAAGAGCGTGTTACCGCAAATAAACCGCCCCAATGGTATTCCATTTTTACATCAGCCAATTGTGGGAACACGGTGATCATACGTTGGCGTAAACGCTCAGCTGAATCGCTGTATTCACCATTAAATGGATGGTTAACGCCACCAAACAAAATACGACCATCAGGTGTTGGACGGTAATAATCAAGACTGTTATTTAAGTCTGACATTGCCATCATGTTTGAGATTGGCTGGCGATCACCAAGCTGCTCTGTTACTGCAATATATGAAGCAACCGGCAGTACCACACTTTGCGCTTTACGATTCAAGCCATCTAAATACGCATTACATGCTAGGAGTACTTGTTTCGCTTTCACACGCCCTTTTGGCGTATGAATAATATGTGGATTGCCTTTCTCAATCTTTGTTGCTGGCGTATTTTCAAATACCGCTGCGCCTAGCGACACTGCAGCACTGGCTAAACCTAATGTGTAATTAAGAGGGTGCATGTGTGCGCTGTTTGAATCAAACAAACCACCAAGGTAGCGCTCAGTATTCGCTACTTGTTGAATTTGTTCTTTTTCCCACCAGCTTGCTGTTGGGTAATCGTAGCGCGTTTGCTTTAAGTCATACCAAGATTTTAATTCTTCTTCTTGGCTCTTTTTCAATGCAAGTTCGATATAGCCTTGTTGGAAGTCACAATCGATATTGAATTCTTGAATACGCTCACGAGCAATATCTACCGCTTCGCAAGACAGATCCCACAGTTGTTTGCCCCACTCAGGACCGTAAGTTTCATCAACTTCACGTAAGCCTAAACAGTAACCCACTAAACATTGGCCACCGTTACGCCCTGAACCACCCCATGCTAAACGCTGAGATTCTAAAACTACAACCGAAAAACCTTTCTGACGTAATTCGATGGCAGCATTCAAGCCCGTCATACCACCGCCAATAATACAAACATCTGCCTCGATAGTTTGATCAAGTTCAGGTTGTTCTGGTAACGCATTAATTGTTGCTTGGTAATAACTATCAATATACTGATTACGCATTGACATTCCAATTGCCTATATATATGAAACAGGTAAAAAATCGCGCGGATAATGTCAGAACATTTCAAGAACAACAAGTAATTTATTACTGTGATATTGCTCAAAAAAAGCCCCAATTACTTTTGACATGATTAAGCTTAACTCTATCATCCGCTCTTCACTGACTTACCTGGTCATTTAGGGAATTAAAAAATGAAAAAAGTATTAAAAGGGGTGACTACACTAACATTCGCACTTACAGCATTAAATGCTTCGGCAGAAAATGTTGTGCTTAATATTTACAACTGGGCTGAATATATGCCAACAGATGTAATTCAAGCATTTGAGAAAGAATATAATGTCACCGTTAACTACTCGACTTTCGATAATAACGAAGCGATGTACACCAAATTAAAACTACTGGATAACAAAGGTTACGATGTAGTTTTTGCTTCGACCTATTTTATCGAGAAGATGGCACGTGAAGGCATGCTTGCCAAGATAGACAAAACAAAAATGCATCATTTAAAAGATGTCTATCCTGGTTTATTAGGTCAACAATTTGATCCTAATAATGATTACTCACTACCTTACGTTTGGGGTGTTACGGGTATTTCTTACAACTCTGATAGCATTAAAAATGATCAGGTAACTGGCTGGAACGATTTGTGGAATAGTGATTTCCAACGTCAAGTCATGCTATTAGATGATGTACGTGATGTATTTGGTATGGCATTAAAAGCACAGGGCCATAGCATTAACAGCACCAACGAAGCTGAAATTAAACAAGCTTATGAAAAATTGCTAACACTACGTCCTAACGTAGTTGTCTATAACTCAGATGCACCACACGTACCATACGTGACAGGTGAAGCAATGCTCGGTATGCAATGGAACGGCAATGCTTACTTAGCCAAGCAAGAAATGCCTGAGCTGCAATTTGTGTACCCTAAAGAAGGTTCTATCCTATGGATGGACAACTTTATTGTACCGAAAGGCAGTGAGAAAAAAGACTTAGCCTTTAAGTTTATTGATTTCTTTATGCGTCCAGAAAACCAAGCGAAATTGGTTGAAGAGTTAGGTTTCCCGGCTCCTAACAAGCAAGCAAAGTCTTTCTTACCAAAAGCATTACAAAATGATCCAATGATCTTCCCAACAGATGAGGAAGTAAATAAAGGTGAATTTACCAATGATGTAGGTGATGCAGTCAATATTTACCAAAAATACTGGCAGTTGCTAAAAAGCTAACAAAGAAAAAGGGCAATAACATTTGAGGTTATTGCCCTTTTTGTCTCAATTTCTTATTTTTGCTTTGGTCTAAATGGCTTGATCACCGACTCATCACATTCAAGGAATGGACCTTCCATCAGATCAATACAGTATGGGATCGCAGGGAATACCGCATCTAAACATTCACGAATAGATTTTGGCTTACCTGGTAAGTTAACAATTAAGCTATCACCACGTAGACCAGCGGTTTGACGAGACAAAATAGCCGTTGGTACGAACTTTAGCGATTCAGCACGCATTAGCTCACCGAAACCAGGCATCATACGATCACACACAGCTTCCGTCGCTTCAGGCGTCACATCACGCTTAGCAGGGCCAGTACCGCCCGTTGTGACGATCAAGCTACAATTTTGAACATCAGCCATCTCGATCAATGTTGCTTCAATGACATCTTGCTCGTCTGGGATCACTTTATATACTGGCTCCCATTCTGAGGTTAAATAGTCATTCAAAGTGTCGATAATCGCTTGGCCTGAAATATCTTCGTAAACGCCAGCACTTGCACGATCACTGACTGTAACAATACCAATTTTCGCTTTGCTCATTTATTTTCCCTCAGTTTCGGATGTTTATTTGTCACTTAGGAGTAACAAAGTCACGTGCTGGTCAGTGTAAGGAAAATCACGTGCAGGTAAACCGTTATTTTCATTTGATCTTTGGTTCATTAAAAATTACTTAGCACCAACGGCGTACGGTATTGCAATAGTGCTGATAATCTTCCCCAAACATGGCTAATAACACCGCTTCTTCTGGCTCTATTTGAAAATTAGTCATTACCCAAATAAACACAGGGATCACCACAAAACAGCTTAACGCTGAAAAATAAAATGCCGCCGCGAATAAAAAGAACACTAACCCCAAATACATTGGGTTACGAGTAAATCGATAAATTCCAGTGGTGACTAAACGCGATGTTTTTTGCGGATAACGCGGATCAATGGTGGTATTGGCTTTAGCAAACGCAATAATAGCCGTAAAACCTGGGATCACACCGATAAAACACAACACAGAGATCAGTAAACTCTTGCCTGAAAAATCAAACGTCATGATCGGATAGAACCGAGATAATAAGTACATTACCATTATGGATAATAATAACAATATTGGTGGTGGGACGCGTAACGACATAACAAATCCTTCTTTTTAGCCGCTGATAACTCACATTCAAATTATAGACTTCATTCTATGTGATCAAATTAGACATTGCCTCTTTCATCGTCACCTTATAGCATGCTCCTTTCGCTTTAATCTCTTAGTATGACGTGATGCAGCAACTTAAATATCTTCAAGGTTACCCCACTCACTTAACAGAGCAAGTTCAACAACTTATTGATAATGACAAGCTCAAAGATCTGTTACTTAAGCGCTATCCGACACCTCATAATATCAAAACAGAAAAGGCACTTTACGACTATGTTATTGCGCTAAAGAACGAATATTTAAAAAAATCTGCCCCTATCAGTAAAGTGGCATACGATAATAAAATTAACGTAATTAACCATGCATTAGGCTTACATACTTTTATTTCACGAGTACATGGTAATAAACTAAAAGCCAAGCATGAGATCCGTATCGCCTCTGTCTTTAAAACTGCACCCATTGAGTTTCTACGTATGATAGTTGTCCATGAATTGGCACACTTACGTGAAAAAGAGCATAACAAAGCCTTCTATGCCTTATGCCAACATATGGAGCCTCGTTATCACCAGCTGGAGTTTGATATGCGCATGTACCTAACTCAGGTTGAATTATTGGGTCCGGTATATCAAGCAAGCGAGAATAAATGATCCCAGCGAAGATCTTGCTGCTGAAAAATTAGATCCAATCACTTAATTGCTATTACAATAGTGCGAAACTTCACAGAGATATGTAAAAGATGCAACAAGAAGAATTTGAAATCTTAGTCAAAGAATTAGCACAGCTAGAAAGCGTACCTGCAATCCTGAATGCGCTAAAAGACAATGAAGAAACTGAAATTTCAGAAGCAGCTGCGGCAATGATCGGTCACTTCAGTATTGCTGAAATTGATGGTAAGCAACGTATTTACCACGTGTTTAGCCAAACCAATGAGCAAGGCGAAGAAGAAGAGCTTGCTGAGTGGGTAATGAATGCAGATGATGAACTAATGCGCTTTATCGCTTGGTTCTTCTACACCACGTTTGAAATTAACGATAAAGAAACCTACCAAGCTGCGGGTCGTTCATACACACCAGCGAAAAAAAGCTAAGTGATAAAATAAAGCCAATCCTATTTTGTAGATTGGCTTTATTGTTTTTCGTAACACTTCTTCTTCCCCCTTTCCTCTACTAAAAATTCACCTCACACACCCAAACCATCGAAAGCGAAAATAAAATACAATCGCTACTAACAGCACGCCGCTTTTTCGCCTACAATATGCGGCAAAATATTATGATTCAGGTGTTAACATGAAAATTTGTGCTGTTGAACTACGTAGTAACGAAGCTGTGATTTGTCTTCTTTCACTTCAAAATGGCATGTTCGATATTCCTCAATGTCGTACACAAAAGTTCATCATGGAAGATTCTCTAGATAACCAACAAATGCGTGATTTCCAATTCGCATTTAAAAAACTACTTGATGACTACAAAGTAGATAAAGTGGTTATCCGCAACCGCGAAACACGCGGTAAATTCGCAGGCAGTGCTGTAGGCTTCAAACTAGAATCAGCGATCCAGCTGATCCCAGATCTTGATGTGAATTTCATGTCTAACGCAGACATCAAACAAAAGCTTAAGCGTAACCCTATGGGTATCGACTTCCGCGATACTGGTTTACGTCAATTCCAAGAAGCGGCATTTACGACAGGATACGCTTTCCTTAGCCGCTAATAACTCGTACAAAAAGACTCAACGCTCAGTATTATACTGTAATGCCGTTCGGATAAGCATCATCGTTTATACCTAAACGGGTACTTGGATGGCACAAAGAGGACTGAACGTGGAAA
>NZ_SSMG01000019.1 GCF_009873615.1 Photobacterium lucens | reverse complement strand
CAATGAATATTTGAAAAGATAAGAAACTCATCGCCACCAAGGCGGATCACAATATCGTCATAATTAAAGTGTTTTTGAATAATATCTGCCACGATTTTTAAAATGTGGTCACCTTTTTCATGACCATAGTTATCATTGATATACTTGAAGTTGTTTAGATCCACAAAGGCAATATGTTGATAATTATTTAAATTATCTGATAAGTGATCACGGGTTAAGCAAGAGGTTAATGAATCAATTTTCTCGAACTTCGTTTCACTTTTATCATAGACATTCGTCACAATAAAAACGCTCTCACCACAAATCACTTTATTTCTTTGAGTAACAAATGTTTTTTCCACACCATCGATGATAACAACTTCTTCTTTTGATAGAACGATGTTATCTGAATTGATTAATTCTAGATCAGCATTTAAGCAGTTATCGTATGCGGGAAGTTTTTGCTTTACATCTTCAGCAGATAAGCCAACTAAATCTAAATTACAGAATTCGATATGTTTTTTATTATTAAAGATAACATTACCATTGATATCTCGAATGACAACCATACAATCTGCATTATTAATAATGGCATTAGCAAGGAAATTACCGATATCAAATGACATATTTGAGTGATGGTAAAATGCAGAAATAAAGTTAGATGCGATATCTTTATTACTTTGCTGATAGTTAATATTTAATGTATTAAATGGATCTAGTTTTAACAGGTTATCAATATTACTGTAATTATCCTCACAAATAGTGTTGTATATCTTTTGCTCTACTTTATTGTAAAAGGTTGATATATCTTCTAGGTTCTTAAATCGATAATCAGTTTGTGTATTTTCTTTTACATCTGCTATATCTTTCGGTTTCGAGTAGTAATAGCCTTGATGGAGGAAATTAATTTTATACTTCTTTTC
>NZ_SSMG01000175.1 GCF_009873615.1 Photobacterium lucens | reverse complement strand
CTTAAGGATACGCTTTGATTCTTAATTGGAATTAAGCAAAAGATTAAGGATTCTTAATGTTTACTTCTCAAAGCACAATTCTGAGTGATGGCTATCACAGTTTTATAAATTCGCCTATTTAGATATACCCAAGCAACCTCAAGATGCATTGTTCAGCGCTATTTTTTAAAGTGCTAAAGGCATAAAACCCAAATTAATGTGACAAAAGTATGGCACTTTCAGTAGAATTTGAGGTCAACGTTACATCCTTAACACGCATAGACCTTTATCATGATGTCTTTTATCTCCCAAAAACTTATTAATTACTTAGCTTTAGCGCTTTTTGCTTTGTCTTTATTTGTCGCTATTTCTATTTTCCCGGTGCCGCTACTAAGTGATCCAATCAGCGATGCTGCTGGTTTATCTTTCACGCTATTAACAGACACAGCAGGTAAACCATTCTTCCTTATTACGACAGTACTACTCTGCTTACTGCCAGTATTTTTCCGTTTACCAAAAAAGCAGATCATTAAGTTATGGATTCAATTCGGTATCTTATTAGTACTAAGCTTTGGTGCGAAAACGATTCTTAAGCACGAAACAGCTATCCCTCGCCCATACACTTACGAGTTACAACGCTTAAACCTTATCCCTTCTCCTGAAGACTTTTATCAATTAGATAAAGTAGAAAAAGATAACGTGGTGAAAAAGGCATCAGCGTATATCAGTACATGGCGTATCCGTCACTGGGAAGGTGAAACAAACTACTCATTCCCATCTGGTCATACTATTTTTGCTGCAATTTGTATTCTATTCTGGGGTGGTTTCTTACTACGTACTCGCCACTATATTCTAGCTGGTGGCTTGATCACGTGGGCGGTAGGTGTAGGTATTAGCCGTTTATGGCTAGGTATGCATTTCCCAACTGATGTCATGGGTTCTATCCTAGCGGCTGCAGTGCTGTACTTATTTATCCCTGAGTGGAAAGTAGATTCAGAGAACTAGTACTGCGAATAGACCATTAAATATAAGAAAGGGCTCATTAAGAGCCCTCTTTTCTATCTACGTTCTTGAGTCTACGTATCACTGTGCTGTAGCGTTTCGATGTTCATATTCAACAACAAGTTGATTACCTGAATACGTTACATTGGTAATGTTACCATCAAAGATAAATGTATTCTTAACCGACGTTGTTTCTGATGATGCCGTTGCCATACGCTCACGTAATGATGGTAGGATCAAAATAGGATCAACGCCTAATGCCCCACAAAACTCATTCACAAATTGCTGCTCAATTGGTTTAGAACCGCGCAATATGTCAGAAAATTCTAATTGCGTTAAACCTAGCTTTTTTGCCATCTCAATCTGAGTAATGCGCATTTTTGCTTTATAACTCATCCATGTGTCATGCAGGATTTGGCGATCTTTTTCGGTGTACAACATAATTAACCCTAATAGCGCATAATTTTTATTTTAAATCAGAGTTATTTCCTCTGGTTAGAATAGTTTACGCTGACTAACGAGTAGTAAATGTCAGAATAGCGTTAAGCTCTGCTCCATTTTCACAACTCGTTACATGATCCCGTTTGTGCATAATGCAAGTTGATATATACTTACACCGTAGCAAGTTGTTATAAGCCAATGTTATATAAAAGGTATTAACTATTTTCATGGGTCAGTGTGTAGGTCGTTCAATCTTTACGGTTTTAGTAATATTCAGTGTTTTTTCAAACGCTGTGATTGCTCGCACCCTAACGTTGACACACGCAGACTCAACGGCTCATTGCTTACAAATGGTGACAACGTCACTAAAAACCACGACGCATTCGCCGAATCAAACCTCCGATCCTTGCTGTGACAGTAAGAACGCTACTTCAATAGCAGCCAAGTTACTCTGTGATACTCCAGCATTGAGCGATGGGCATAACGAAAAAGAGTCATCCAACTGTTGTAATCATGATGATTGCAACACAAAGCAACCTCAAGCTGCACTGTTAACCGCATTTACGTTTTCAACTGCCACACCACAATCATTGACTTTTCCTCAGGCAATAACGGCTCCTGTACATTTTAGTGAAACACAGCTAAGACCCCCACTCGTATAACTTTAACACTAACGGCGATAACGCCAACATGTTTGAATTTGTATTTACGAGTAACCCTTATTAATACTCGTACGATTGATAGGATTTTAGTTATGAAAATGTCACGTCTTTTTGCATCAGCCCTACTACTACTGAGTACTTTCACTCAAGCAGAAACAACAGCACCTATTAAAGGTACAAACTACCAATCACCTTACTGTGGTTGCTGTAAAGAGTGGGTAAAACACATGGAAGAAAATGGCTTTAAGCTCGATATGGTATACGAAGAAAACCTAACACCAATTAAGATCAAGCTTGGTCTACGCCCTGAGTTTGCTTCTTGTCATACCGCAGAAATTGAAGGTTACACGTTTGAAGGTCACATTCCTGCAGAAGAAGTGAAACGTTTCTTAGCGAAAAAACCTGAGCGCATGATCGGCCTAGCTGTGGGTGGTATGCCAATGGGCTCACCTGGTATGGAATACGGTGATCAGAAAGATGCGTATGAAGTATTAGCATTTGATAAAGATGGGAAAACCATGGTTTGGTCTCGCCATAACCAATAACCCAACACTGATTTTGCAAATATTAAGCCCGTCAACTGACGGGCTTAATATCATTTAAAACA